>NZ_JAQBOI010000147.1 GCF_028288105.1 Mucilaginibacter sp.
TCATTTATAATTGCTAATTTTATTGGCAAAACATGTGCATATTTGCACATCTGAAATCTGCATATCTAATAATGGCTAAATCTAAAATCGCTTATTTCTGTCAAAGCTGTGGTTACGAATCGGCTAAATGGCTGGGTAAATGCCCAAGCTGCCAGCAATGGAATACTTTTGTTGAAGAGATCTTAGAGAAGTCGAGCGCATCTGTTCCCAATTGGAAAGCAAGTCCGGCTTCGTCACAGCGGGCTAATAAACCGGTTGAGGTAGCTGATATCACTTTTAAGGAAGAACACCGCCTGCTTACGCCCGATAAAGAGTTTAACCGCGTTTTAGGCGGCGGTATTGTTGCCGGTTCTTTAGTATTAATTGGCGGCGAACCCGGCATAGGTAAATCAACCCTGATGCTGCAGCTGGCTTTAAATATGCCTAACGTAAAAGTGCTTTATGTATCGGGCGAGGAAAGTGACCACCAGATAAAAATGCGTGCCGAAAGATTGGTTTCCTTAGAAACACATGAAGCAAGGGCCAGGAATAAAGAATTAAAAGAAGAATTTGGTAAAGGCTGTTTCATCCTCACCGAAACATCAACCCAAAACATATTTAAACAGATAGAAGAACTACAGCCGGACATTTTGGTGATAGATTCTATCCAAACCCTGCATTCATCACATGTAGAATCTACCCCGGGCAGCGTATCCCAGGTTAGGGAATGTACTGCAGAGTTATTGCGTTTTGCCAAGGAAACATCCACTCCAGTATTCCTGATAGGCCATATCACTAAAGATGGCATGATAGCGGGACCAAAAATACTGGAGCACATGGTTGATACCGTGCTGCAATTTGAGGGCGACCGCCACCATGTTTACCGCATACTGCGTACTATCAAGAATCGTTTTGGCTCATCGTCAGAACTGGGTATCTACGAAATGCTTGGCGAAGGGCTGCGCGAAGTATCTAACCCCTCAGAAATATTATTGTCGCAACGCGATGAACCCCTAAGCGGCGTTACCATATCGGCCACTTTAGAGGGCATGAGGCCCATGCTGATAGAAACCCAGGCGCTGGTAAGTACATCGGCATACGGAACGCCACAGCGCACCGCTACGGGCTTTGATACCAAACGTATGAGCATGCTGCTGGCTGTGCTGGAAAAACGTTGCGGTTTTAGGTTGGGGGCTAAGGATGTATTCCTGAATATTACAGGTGGCATCCGTGTAGAAGACCCCGCTATTGACCTGGGTTTGGCGGCAGCCATCATCTCATCGCATGAGGATATCCCCATTCCATCAAAAACCTGTTTCGCGGGTGAAATAGGTTTATCGGGCGAGATCCGTGCGGTAAACCGCGTAGAGCAACGCATTGCCGAAGCACAAAAACTTGGGTTCGACCAGATATTTATATCAAAATACAATATGCCAACTGCCGCTAAGGATAAAAAGCGGTTGGACCTGTCGCGCTATACCATCGATGTAAAAGTTGTTGGCAGGATTGAGGAAGTATTTGGGTTATTGTTTGGGTAGGCGCTTTATTTCCCCTTTTGTCATCCTGAGTTATCAAATCCCGTGGCCTTTGAAGATGCAATGACAGATCTTTGCGGGAGGGAGCGTGACCGATTATATTATAGTGCATGTTTGCCTGTGCCAGGTTTGGATTTAATGGTGACGTTATTTTGTCAGTGGCTTATTTTTAAGCCGATCATTATCAGCTATTTATGCTTTCACAATGGTGTTCACGGCCGTGAACGTGAACACTTCTCACGCCTTTTACTAAAATTGTCATGGGTAGCGATAGCGAAGGATCTATCGGCTACATGTAAGTCGGCTATTAGATGCTTCGCTCTCGCTCAGCATGACAAGTGTTTAAGCCTACGATATCCTCAACGTTAACAGCGTAATATCATCAATAGGTTTACCTTTAATTACCGTATTAATATGGTTCATCAAAGACTCGTTAAACCCATCGGGGCTTAGTTCGCCGTGGGCTATTACAAATTCCAATAATTTATCTTCGTCCCAGTTTTTTAAATTTTGCGACTCGTGATCCATTAGGCCGTCGGTATAATTAAATAACAGGCTGCCCGGCTCAATATCTATTTCACCCTCGTTCAGGAAAGGCAGCTCTTCAAAAGCGCCTATCATGGTTGTTCCCAATTTCAGCGGCACAGCTTCTCCTTCAGAATATAGTATGGTTGGGGTATGCCCGGCATTTATATAATTAAGCTTGCGGGTTTTCTCGTTATACTTGGCCAGGAACAACGTAATAAAGCGTTCGCCTTTAGTGTTGCGTATTACAATTTTATTCAGGCGTTCAACAACTGTTGTTAGCTCATCTTCAATTGCGGCCAAACCATGCAGGCTGGCCTGGAAGTTGGCCATCAATAAAGCCGCAGAAATACCCTTGCCAGACACATCGGCTATGCACCATAAAAATTCATTTTCGTTCAGGCGGAAGAAATCGAAATAATCACCGCCTATATCTTGGTGCGGCAAGTATTTGGCGCCAACTTCTACACCTTCTTCCTTATGCTCCCTTAGGGGTATAAGCATGTTTTGCACCTCAACGGCCAGTTCCATTTCACGTTGAAAACGTTCGGCTTGTAAGCGCTCACGGAAAAGCTTTTTATTCTCTAATGCTACTACAATTACATTTATCAATGTCTGAATAAAGTTCAGGTCATTGTTCAACATATCGCCCGAAGTATTAAAATCGCCGATCAGGGCGAACGCCAGCGCCTTGTTTTTATGATAGATAGGGATAAAATAGTTATACTGGCACAGCACCTTATCGGTGTGGTCCATGAGTCGGGCCGGCGATTTTATCTTGTTTAAATGAACCCAGGTGTTATTAAGCGTAAGCGGCGATTCAATATCGCCGCCATATTTTGATATGCAGCTATATGCGCCATTCTTTTCTATCAAAAAACGAAATTTACCAACCTGTAAGTAATTCTTGAGTATAACTTCCAACATTTGAATTAATGTTGGGGTTGGGGTGTTTTTGTTAATAGCCCTGGTAACCTCTAACAGCGAGTTCAATTCCGACTGCCGTTTAAGCAACAGTCTAATCAATTCATCTTCACCAGAACTATCTTGGTTATTTTGCATTGCGTTTTAGGTAGCCCAAAATAACGAAATATTCTTTTTTTAAAGCAGTATGCCGCTTTTTTTTTGAGCAGATATAAAAAGGACAGATTTATCGTACAATACGGCCTTTCCAGGCATACTTACGGGTATTACCAATAAGGCCAACATATACAAAATAAAGGATATGTATAGGTGCTAAAACAATAAGCAGGCCTACCAGATTAGCCCGTTTAAAAAAGGCGGTAATAGGCAATAGAAAAGCCACCTCTATTAAATATTTCAACAGAAACTGAACCAGGAATAGTTTAAAATAGAGCACGTTGTAAAAGCTAAGCCCCCCATTTACCAGCAACGACAGATTGAACAGCCATATACATACAGCAAGGGCCACAACCTTTTTATCTTTATACCTTGTTGATTTTGAAGCCCAGCGGCGCCTTTGCTGCAAAAACTCTTGCAGGGTGTGTTTGGCATGGGTAAACACTATAGCATCACGATTTTTAAAGAAGCCTATTTTATTGGGATAAACTTCGGCAACCTTCTGCAGTAGCAGCTCATCATCGCCCGATGCAAGATCGTCTATCCCTTTAAAACCGCCTACTTCATAGAAAACATCTTTACGATACGCAAAATTTGCACCATTACAGGTGGATGCCCGCCCGTTGCCTATAAAGGCTGCTCCAATGCCAATCAGATAAGAAAACTCCAGCGTTTGTAAGCGCTCAAACAACGATTTCTCTTCAAAGTAGGTAACCGGCGATGATATCATTACCGGCTTCTGTGTTTCATAATACCCAACTATTGATGATAACCAGCTTTTACCCATGCGGCAGTCGGCATCGGTACAAACCATTAATTCGCCTTGCGATAGGGCTATAGCTTCTGCAATTGCTTTCTTCTTGTAGGAGTTTAGCGGTTTATCTTCATTTAACTGCAGCAATTTAACCCCCCTATCTGCATAGCTGCGAATAATGGCCGCGGTATCATCGGTAGAATGGTCATCTACAATAATAATTTCAGTAAGGTGTTTGGGGTAATCCTGTGCAATAATATCGTCAATGGTATAACGGATCCGGCCGGCCTCGTTACGGGCGGCAATAAGTACAGTTACAGGAGTAACTAACCCTGCCGCGCTAATATTTGCGCGCTTCAATGCGGCCCATCCTTTTATTAAATAGGCAACCACCAACAGGTACAGGCCTGTAAGCATTAACGAAACGATACTATACAGTGCGGTCAAAAAATCTCATTTTAAAAACAAATACTGAACCTATAATGGCAGGGATAATAAGGTTGATCAGCCAAATGGATGAAACCGCTGCAATTATAGCTATTTGCTGGTTGGTTATATATAAAAATAAATGCATAGCGGTAAAGCTCCGCACGCCAATGTCTAACAGATCAAGCGATGGCATTGCCGACTGGATAAACAGAAACACAAACACTGTTAACATCATGCTGATAAATGGTATATCAGGCAACAGTAAGTGGATGATCAGGTAATACTGAAACGAGAACACGAAGAAACGTGCCAGGCTGTAACCAATCACTACCAAAAGTTCATCGATATTATACCGGCCCATAATTTCAAAAAAGCGATGATATTTTTTCAGGAATTTGATCCGGTCAAGCAATCCTACCAGCCATTTAATATTAAAGTAAAATATTAGGAACAGCCCTAAAAAAATAACCGACAACACCACAAGGCCCAAATAAAGCCATGGGTTAATATTAAGGAAGTAATAGATGAACCATAGCGATGCGCTTACCCCAACCAGGTTAGTTATCACATTTTGAGCGAATGCGCCAACAGCCATAGCGAAAATGCCGTGTATACGTTTACGATTTGGCAGGAACATTACACGCCCCCCGTATTCACCAATACGGTTTGGCGTAAATATGGCCCAGGTTAACCCGCAGAAAACTGCTTCGATGGCTATCCATACAGATATTGTGGTTAATTTTTTGGCGAGGTATTGCCACTTTAAGCTCTCCAGGAACCAGTTTAATACCATTAAGAGCACTACTGCCGATAACGTATAAATAACCTGCCGGTGGCTAATTACAGCTATTAAACGCTCAAATTGTTGCAGGCTATCATTCTTCCCTAAAAATTTATTGTAAATAAATAGAAAGGCTAAAACAAGTATGGTTGCTTTAATGAGGTACGAAAATATTTTTTTGGCTGTAGCTGTCAATCTGAAAATTTGTGCAATGTTACAAAAAGCAAGTTACAAGCCGGGGCAATAAGTGGTAATTTTAAGCATGTCTTTAAATTGTGGTAATATTGTGATAATACAACACGGCAGCTTGCTTTGTTTGGCCCTGTTCTCCTAAAGAAAAGGAATTTATATATTGCGCCTGCCTATCCCTAATGGTAATTTATCTGTTACGATGCCTTGCCATAAACCAAATACGCTGTAAATGGTAGTACCTTTAACTAAACGAAAATAATTTATGATGATGCGTTATAACAAAGCCCTGTTGCTGGCCCTGAGTTTTTCTGCTGTTATATCAACAGGCTATGCCGCTAATGTTGCACCCCGAGATACAACACTCGCGCCGGTAGAAACACAAACACCTAACAGCCAATACAAACCGGCCTTTAAAGGACAAACCCGGATAGGTGGCGTAAAAACTAAAACACCAATCGTAGTAACCGTTATAAACAACAGCTTAAAAAACCCCTGGGGTATTCATGTACTGCCTGATGGGCGCTTCCTGGTAACCGAAAAGGTTGGTACCATGCGGATATTAAAAGCAAACGGCGCATTTGATAAACAAATAACCGGTTTCCCTGCAGTACTGTTCCGTGGCCAGGGTGGCTTGCTGGATGTAACCATAGACCCGTCCTTTACCACAAACCGCATGGTCTATTGGGGATATTCAGAGCAAACAGAGGGTGGTTCATTGCTGGCTATTGCCAAAGGCAAACTATCGGCAGATGAAACCAAGCTGGAAAATGTAGAGGTGATATACCGTGCAACACCCGCTTATAAAGGAAACCTGCAATATGGCACGCGCATTGTGTTTGATAAGCAAGGAAACCTGTTTATAAGCACGGGCGAAAGAAGCGGCAGCGATATCCGCATGAAGGCGCAGGACCTGAGCGCCGGCATTGGTAAAATCATCCATATCACTAAAACAGGCAAAGCTGTTGCAGGCGGCCCTTTTGCAGGGAAAGCCAACGCATTGCCGGAGATATACGCATATGGGATACGTAACCCAGATGGTTTGGCCTGGAACCCGCAAACCGGCCAATTATGGGAAGCCGAATTTGGCCCGCGCGGTGGCGATGAGATCAACATTATTAAACCGGGAAGTAATTACGGCTGGCCGGTTGTTACCTATGGGATAGAGTACAGCGGCGAAAAAGTAGGCGACGGCATACAGCAAAAAGAGGGTGTTACCCAACCCATTTACTATTGGGACCCTACTATATCGCCCGGGGGAATTACCTTCTATACTGGTAATATCACCGAATGGAAGAATAACCTGTTTGTAGGTGGGCTAAGCGGCTCGCACATTGCAAGGTTAGTTATCAAGGCAAATAAAGTAGTTGGCGAAGAGCGTTTACTTAGAGATAGGAACGAGCGCTGGCGTGCCCTTGTAACCGGTAAAGACGGCGCCTTATACGGCCTTACCGATAGCGGAAAACTGTATAGGATAGCCAAGAAATAAATGTTTCGGTGAGGGCACCGAAACAAAAAATTTGTGGGTTGGTGTCTTCACCAACCCTTTTTTATGGATATGTGTAGGTGCAGGGAAGGGTTGCGACGCTTTATTAAACACCTTCCTGCACCCTCCCGATGGGGGGAATCGCTCAATGCGCCTACTCTTTACCCTAATATCTCCTTAATATCATCTGCCGAAAGCGACTTGATAAAGCTTTCTTCGGTGGTGATAAGTGCACGGGCCACACTTAGCTTGCGCTGCTGCAGGGCCAGTATTTTTTCTTCCACAGTATCTTTAGTGATGAATTTATAAATGAACACGTTTTTTGTTTGGCCTATGCGGTGTGTGCGGTCAATAGCTTGTTGCTCTACTGCCGGGTTCCACCATGGGTCGAGGATGAAAACATAATCGGCTTCGGTTAGGTTTAACCCTACACCACCCGCTTTTATAGAGATAAGGAAAACCCGTGTTTTAGTATCTTCCTGAAACTGTTTTACCACATCGCCACGGTTTTGGGTGCTGCCATCCAGGTAAACATATGGGATGCTTTCTTCATCAAAATAGTTACGGTAAATGGTTAGCTGCTTTACAAATTGCGAGAAGATCAAAACCTTATGCCCGCCATCCAGCACATTGGACAGGGTATGTATCACGTTCTCGAATTTACCAGAGTCGCCCTCATAATCAGCATCTATCATTGATGGGTGATTTGCTATTTGGCGTAGTTTAATCAAGCCCTGCAATACCTGGATCTGGGTTTTAGCGTAAGTACCCTCTTCAATGCTTCGCAGCAACTCGTTACGGTATTCCGATTTTACTTTATCGTATACCTCGGCTTGTTCTTCGCTCATTTGGCAGTAGAAGAGATTCTCCGTTTTTGGCGGAAGCTCGGTTGCTACCTGCTCTTTGGTACGGCGCAATACAAATGGTTTGATAATAGCCTGCAGCTTACGGGCCTTATCCTCATCCTTTTTCTTTTCTATTGGGGTTACAAACTCGTTAAGGAAAAACTGCTGTGTACCTAATAATCCGGGGTTAATGAACGACATCTGTGTCCACAGGTCGTTAACTGAATTTTCTACCGGGGTACCGCTCAATATCAGCTTAAACCGCGATTTTAATTGCCGTACCGACTGGAATGATTTTGACGACGGATTTTTGATGTTCTGGCTCTCATCTAATATTACATAGTCGAAGTAATAGGCCTTAAACATTTCAATATCGATCCGGCTGATGCCATAAGTAGTGATCACCACATCGTAATTGGCAAATACCTCTGCCGATTTATAGCGGAATGCACCGGTATGCACCATCAGCCTTAATTGCGGCGCGAATTTTTTGGCCTCGTTAAGCCAGTTATATATCAGCGAGGTGGGCATAATCACCAACGAAGTGGCTTTGCTCCCGGCATCTTCCGTATCTTCTTTATGTTTTTGCAGCAGGGCAAGGGTTTGTATAGTTTTACCCAAACCCATATCATCTGCCAGGCAACCACCAAAATGGTATTCCTTTAAAAAATGAAACCAGTTATAACCGGCCTTTTGGTACGGGCGTAAACTGCCCGCAAAATTTACGGGCATCGGCACATCTTCCGTTTCCTCAAAATCGGTAAGCTTTTGCAGTTTGCGGTTCATGGCCACTTCGGCCATCTCACCACCCGATAGATCATTCACCAAACCAATGTGATGCCTGCGCAGCTTTAAATGCTCGCCGCCTTCAGAGAAATGGAGCAGGTTACCGTATTGTGAGAACCAGCTTTCGGGGATAACCGCGATCTCGCCGGATGGCAATACAAATTCCTTTTTATGGTTGAGGATATGGTTTTTTAGCTGGATAAACGGAATACGATAAGGCCCGAAATACACTACCGCATTAATATCAAACCAATCGTTGTTCTCACTAATCTCCAGGTCTATTTTGGTGTTGCCAAATACATAGCGTTTTTGTCCGTCGGGCTGTTCCAGCTCAAAACCTTTTTCAAGCAATTCGTCATGATGTTGATTAAGCCATTCAAAAACAGGAAAGGACCGGTCGCCTTCTTCATCATGGGCCACAACTTCCAGGTTTTGGAACAATGACGATACCGTTTTCAGTCCCATTGCTTCCAACTGCTGCAACTTGCCTTTTTCCCAGGTTACCGACCGTTTAATACGGTGGAACAGGTAATCATCTCCGGTTTTTTCCATCCTTACGGATACATGCCTGCCATCCCCGTAAGGGAAAATATAGCCGGCATACTTAAAATATAATTGAAGCTGCGATGTACCGCCTTCTACATAAATAGGTTTCAGGAAAGGCGTGGCATCGTACTTTTCGGTGTTAATAGTAAAGCCTTCGGCATACACATTATGTTTTTCTATCAGCGGGGCAACAAACTTTTCAAAATATGATTGCTCTGATGATTTTGGAATAGATATAAACCGTTTGTTTAGAAAAGGCTGCAGTTTTTTCCCTTCTATCTCTTTCTCAAAATAGTATAAGGTATCGTCCAGCAGCATCCAGGCGGGTTGGTTACAAATGATCTCGGCATCTTTAAACATAAATTCGATGCGCATTCCCTGGTACTTTATGGTGGGGAAATAGCGGATCTCCTCTTCGCTGCGCCTGAAGTGGAACAATACCGAAGCCGCCTCATCTGCTATGTGCAATTTACGGCCGGCGGGGTAGCCCTCCTTGCTCATTAAGTAGATTTGTTTATTATCCATTAGCCCTAAAGCCTCTACCAGTTTCTTTTCAATTTTTGGGCGGATGGTATCAAAAAGCTGCTCATTAAAGATCTTGGCAAAAAACTCGAACGGGCGAATGGGCTTTTTATAAAACTTTTTGATGATGTTACCCTGCTCGATATCCTCCAGGATTTTGATAAGCTTGCGGTCGGTATCGTCAATGCAATGGGCAAATTCCTCGGCAGTATTAGAGAATATACGCTGATGGGTAAATGAAAATTCGCCGTTGGGGTTTAACTGAACTATATGCGGCTCAATAACGTACGACAAGAAATCGTGCCGGGCAATGGCATATATAATTTGGCAAGGTTTGCTGCTGTCTACGCGTAACATTAATTTCTTCGGTAAAAAATTAAAGAAAGCTACATCAACAAAAAATTCAAACCTAAACTAAAAAACTCACACCTGAAAATTTTCGGGCATGAATTTTTCTAACACGTGTTTAAACAGTGGGCTTATTGGACTGAATTTGCGGTCATTATTTGGCAGCGAAGTCTTCGACAGGCTCAGACGGGCATCCGGGAACTGGGTGTTATATCGCTATCTCTCCCTCAAACACCAGCTCTGCAGGGCCTTCTAAAAAGATATTGCTGAATGTTTCGCCATCGTAGTCAAAGCGAATATTAAGATCCCCGCCTAAAACTTTTATAGGCGTAGTGATAGTGCCGGTTTGATGGTCGTGTTTAGCCATGGCCAATGCTACCGCGGTTACACCTGTGCCACATGCGTAGGTTTCGTTCTCTACACCACGCTCAAAGGTGCGCACAAAGTAGCCGTCGCCGTTTTTCTCTACAAAGTTTACGTTAATACCATCTTGTTTGTAGGTATCATTATTACGGATAGCATAACCTTCGTTGTAAACATCTTTAGTTTCCAGATCGGAAGTTAATTTTACATAATGAGGTGATCCTGTATTAAGCACATAGGCTTCACCGTCGTTATTAATATCGGCTACATCTATCATTTGCAGACTAACCCAATTACCCGCTTCTGAAATTTTGGCATGATGCACACCGTCAGTAGCCAGAAACTTTGTCATATCTGTTATGATGCCCAGGTGTTTAGCAAACGCCACTATACAACGGCCACCATTACCGCACATACTGCCCTCGTTACCATCGGCATTATAATAAACCATTTTAAAATCAAAACCAGGCTCGTTCTCCAATAACATAAGACCATCACCACCAATGCCGAAACGCCTGTCGCATATCTTTGCAACAGCCTGTTTATCAATGTTTTTTATAACATTGTTTCTATTATCGATCAGTATAAAATCGTTCCCGGCGCCCTGGTATTTATAAAAGTTTATCTGCACAACAGTTTACTATATTAGTCGTTAAATAATTAGCTAACAATATGTAACAAATATAGCCCGCTATTCATCTCAATTTAACAATTTTTAACAAAATTACATATAACTTATTATTGATATTGTCGTCTATATGGTATTAAATTTGAATCCCTAATTTCGATACATAAAAGAAAGTGAAGAAAAACATGAAAAAAATTGGTTTAACATTATTAACCGCCTTTGTAGGTGGTGCCATGGCGTTAGGCGTATATAAACTTGCCGAAAATAAGTACGCCGATAATATGACCCTGGAGGATAAACAGAAAGTTTACTTCGCCAGCAACCCATCAACAGCAGCCGTTGTTTCATCGGCAGGTGCTGCAGATTTTACACAGGCAGCAGCCGAAGTAACCCCCGCGGTAGTTTATATCCGCACAACATATGCCGACAAAAGCAATGGCCAGCAAGATCAGTTGGAGCAAATGTTTGGACAGATGTTTGGACAGCGCATGCGCCCGCAAGGCCCGCAAATGGCATCAGGTTCTGGTGTAATTATCTCTCCTGACGGTTACATTGTAACTAATAACCACGTTGTGGCTAAGGCAGAAAAGATACAAATTGTTACCAACGACCACCGCCAGTTTGAGGCGAAAGTAATTGGTACCGACCCAAATACCGATCTTGCCCTGATAAAAATTGAAGCCACCAATTTGCCAATAGTAAAATTGGGTAACTCTGATGCGGTACGTGTAGGCGAGTGGGTAT
Organism: Mucilaginibacter sp.; assembly: GCF_028288105.1. Taxonomy (GTDB): domain Bacteria; phylum Bacteroidota; class Bacteroidia; order Sphingobacteriales; family Sphingobacteriaceae; genus Mucilaginibacter. The sequence continues at coordinate 11,541 of NZ_JAQBOI010000147.1, forward strand.
TGGCTGTAGGTAACCCTTTCAAACTTAACTCAACTGTAACTGCAGGTATTGTTAGCGCTAAAGGCCGTAACATAGGTATTATTGGCCGTGGCGATGAAGATGATGACAACCCGTTCCCGGTTAGGCAACAGGAAAACCCTTCTTTAAAGAGAGGTATTGAGTCGTTCATTCAAACAGATGCGGCTATTAACCCTGGTAACAGCGGTGGCGCATTAGTAAATACTGCAGGAGAGCTTATTGGTATTAACGCGGCTATAGCGTCGCATACAGGCTCTTATGAAGGCTATGGTTTCGCCATCCCTATCAACCTGGCAAAAAAGGTATTAAATGATATTAAAAAATACGGCGCGGTTAAACGCGGTTACATCGGCGTAAGCTTTGCAGACCTGAGCGACCCTGAGGCTGCTAAAAGTGTAAATAGCGATAAAACTAACGGTTTATATGTTAACAGCCTGGTAACAGGTGGTGGTGCCGAACAAGCAGGTATCAAAACAGGTGATATTATTACCAAGGTTGAAGGCAATCCGGTTTATGAATCGTCTGACTTGCAAGAGCGTGTAGGCCGTTTACAACCCGGCGATAAAATTAACCTGACCGTTTTGCGTAATGGCAGCGAAAAGAGCTTTACCGTAACACTTAAAGCTGATGCTCCTGCAGCACGTACAGCAGCGGTTTCAAAATCAGCATCTGAGTTGTTTAACAAATTAGGCGCAAGCTTCCAGCCGCTAAACGCCGCGCAAAAAGCTAAGTTCCGTGTAAACTCTGGTGTATTGGTTACCCAGGTTCGCCCGGGTGGTATATTTGATGATACCGAAATACCGGTAGGTTCTGTAATTACTTCTATCAATAAGCAACCTATTAACAGCGTTGCCGATATGGATAAGGTAATTACCAGCCTTAAAAATGGCCGACTGATCATCACGGGTTATTACCCTGATGGAGGCAGCTTCAGCAACGTTTTTGAAGTTCAATAATTAAAAAGTGTTATTCTTATATGAAAACCCGGTCGGAAGGCCGGGTTTTTTTGTGGACTCACCCCCGGCCCTCTCCAAAGAAGAGAGGACGGTGCTGTCTATTGGAGAGTTGCTTACTCCCTAACCTTCGTATCAATCGTTATCGTCACCGGGCCATCGTTCACTAAACTCACTTTCATATCGGCACCAAAAACACCGGTGGCTATTTTTTTACCGACGATGTTTTCCAAGGTTTTTATCATTTGCTCATACATAGGGATAGCCTTATCCGGCCTTGCCGCACGGATGAAAGATGGGCGGTTGCCCTTTTTGGTTTGAGCGAAAAGTGTAAACTGCGAGATCAGCAAAATATCACCGCCAATATCGCCAAGGGCTTTATTCATCAGGCCGTTCTCGTCGCTAAATACGCGCAAACCGGTTATTTTTTGGGCGAGCCATTGCAGATCTTCGTCGGTATCGGCATCTTCAATACCCAATAAAACCAAAAACCCGATGCCAATTTGCCCGGTTATCTCGCCATCAACTTTGCATGATGCTTCTGAAACACGTTGTATTACTGCTCGCATGTTTAATAGATTCAGGAAGTCAAGATATAAGAATCAAGACTTATTCATTATATACTCATTTTCCCCTCTTGATTCTTGACTCTAAAAGTCTTGAATCTCTTCTAAGCCCTCGTATCATTCCCATGATAAATACTCAAATAACTATCATAGCGGGATATAGCTATTTCGCCTTCCTCCAAAGCATTTAACACGGCGCAACCGGGTTCGTTAATATGGCGGCAATTGTTAAAGCGGCATTGGTTCATGCGTTCGCGCATTTCGGGGAAAAAGTGGCTTAGCTCCTGCTTTTCAATATCGATAACACCTAATTCGCGAATGCCGGGGGTATCAATAATGTATCCGCCTTGCGGTAATTCAAACATTTCGGCGAAGGTGGTGGTATGCATACCCTTGTCGCTCCACTCAGATACCATATGCGTGCGCAGGTCAAGATCAGGCAGTAAACGGTTGATGAGGCTGGATTTACCCACGCCCGAGTGGCCTGAGAATAATGTCACCTTATCTTTCAGCAGATCTTGTACATGGTCAATATTAGTACCCTCTAATGCCGAAACAGAATAGCAGGGGTAGCCTATTTTTTCATAAACCGATTGATAATCGGCCAATATCTCTAAGCCTTCATCGCTGAACAAATCAAGTTTGTTAAAAATAAGTGAAGCAGGAATACCATAAGCTTCGGCAGTTACCAAAAAGCGGTCTATAAAGCCCAATGAGGTGCGTGGCGAGGCCAATGTAACCACCAGCAAAGCCAGGTCGAGGTTAGCCGCTATGATCTGTGCCTGCTTGGAAAGGTTGATAGCCTTGCGGATGATATAGTTTTTGCGCTGACGCAGATTGGTGATCACACCTGTGCCTTGTTCCGGCTCCATATCAAAATCAACCACGTCGCCAACCGCCAATGGGTTAGTGGTAGTTATACCCTTGATCCGGAATTTCCCTTTGATACGGCAATCGATAGTTTCGTCGCCAGATCGTACCTGGTACCAGCTCCCGGTTGATTTTGTTATCAGTCCCTGCATAAGTGCGCAATTTAGGAAAGATAAAAGGCTTTGAAAAAATAAAACCAATTCCATTTGGTAATTAAAATAAATTCTACTTACT
>NZ_JAQBOI010000169.1 GCF_028288105.1 Mucilaginibacter sp.
ATCCAAAATACCTAATTTAGCCTTGATGATGGAATCTACAGGAAAAACAGACGGAAAGAAGAAAATATTTGTGCTGGATACCTCGGTTATACTTTATGACCACAACGCCTTTGAGAATTTCCAGGAACATGACGTAGCCATACCCATACAGGTACTGGAAGAGCTGGACAACATGAAGAGCGGTAATGATACCCGCAATTTTGAGGCACGCAGCTTTATAAGGATAATGGACGACATGTCGCGTAACAGGCTGATAAATCAGTGGCTACCACTAAACGGCAAAAGCAAAGGTTGTTTTAAGGTGATAATGGATGTCAAAAATGCCAGCGCCGATGCCGAAGTTGTTTTTGGATCTGATAAGATAGATCACCGCATACTAAACGCCGCCCTGGGCGTTCAGTTTGAACATCCCGACAGGAAGGTGATCCTGGTATCAAAAGACATATGCTTGCGGCTGAAAGCAAAATCGCTTAACCTGTATGCAGAAGATTATGAAACAGGCAAGGTAAAAAACCTGGAAGAGCTTTATACCGGCAAAACCATTTTAAATAAAATTACCGAAAAACTACTAGGCAAACTCAATAAAAATAATAGCCTGCCCATCAGCGAACTGGGTATCGACCCGAAGTCGGGCAATCAGTTCTATGTATTAAACAACAAGAATGGCTCAGCATCGGGCTTTTATAATTCGCAAAGCGGGCAACTGGAAAAAGTTACAGAACAGCTGGTGTTAAATATATTCCCACGTAATACAGAGCAGGCCTTTGCTATACACGCGCTGTTGCACCCCGATATTAAACTGGTAACCATACAGGGCAACGCTGGTACCGGTAAAACCTTATTAGCTTTGGCCAGCGCGCTGGAACAACGCAAGCATTATCGCCAGATATTTGTAACACGCCCTATAATACCGCTAAGTAATAAAGATATTGGCTTTTTGCCCGGTGATATAAAATCAAAGATAGACCCATACATGGCCCCGATATGGGACAACCTGAAGTTTATTAAAGATCAGTTTGTAGATGACGAAAAGATGCAGGCTAAACTTGATGAGTTAGTAGCTAATGATAAAATATCTATTACCCCGCTGGCCTTTATCCGCGGGCGTACATTAAGTAAGATCTTCTTTATTGTTGATGAAGCGCAGAATTTAACCCCGCACGAGGTGAAAACCATTATATCCCGCGCAGGCGAAAACAGTAAATTTGTATTCACCGGTGATATTTACCAGATAGATACCCCGTATCTTGATGCAGAGAGTAATGGTTTATCGTACCTTATAGATAAGGCGAAAGGACACCCGCTTTACGCCCATATCACCTTACAAAAAGGTGAAAGGAGCGAGCTGGCTAATTTAGCCACGGAGTTGTTGTAAAAAAGAACAGGTCATCCTGAACTTATTTCAGGATCTCTCAGGACGGTTGATAAATTTGCAAGAGAGATGCCGAAATAAATTCGACATGACGGTTTTATTGTTTTTGCTTACGTTCTTGGTCTTTTAGGGTTAAACGCAACCAGGTAATCCAATTCATCAGCAATGATAGTACGTTTATCAATTTGGCTATCATCACGGGTATACGATTGTTTAAGCCCGGCTTTTACAGAGTTTAATACCTGTAGTAATATTTCAGGGACTATTTTGGTTGCATTGGTAGGGTAGTAGTTCTTTTGGATCTTTATCCTGTCGGCATTGGTAACCATACTAAATTCCCAATTATCATCTGCCTTAAAACCGTGCTCTTTGGCCAGGTTAGTCAGATCATAAAGGTACATTTTGGTTTGTGTTTCAATTGTCTGTTCACTCATTTAATTATTTTTTGCTTGATAGATCCGAAGAAGCCGAACCTTTACCTGATTGATATGCTGATTGCTTTTTGTTCACGTTTACGGTAGGTGCCTTTTTTGTTTCCTTAACCGTTTTTCTGTCTTTACTCATTGTATTGTGTGTTAATTGATGTTATGATCTGCTAATATTTGTAATGGCAATCATCTGCAGGTATTCATTAGCCAAAGCTTAATATTACCTTATCAGAAATTGGCAATGCCTAAATAAATTACTTTGTGTATGGGAAGGAATTTCTTAAAGCTAACCTTTATTTATTGAAAATCAGCTTATTTTGAAATATTTAATAAATGTAAATTATAAATTGCTATTTGTTACACATTGCTATGCCTTGATATACAAACTACTAACGGTTTAAACTAAGCTTAAAGTATTTTATTTAAACGAAAATCCGTTTAAAATGACTATATTGTCACCTTACAAAGCATCCGCTTTCTCAGCGGATGCTTTTTTTATTCACTAATCCAGATAAAATATGGCAAAATCGCAGGCAACCTTCATGAAAAAACAATTGGAAAAAAACCGGCAAAAAAAGAAAGAGGACAAGGCTCAGCGTAAACAGGAGCGCCAGGAAAACTCGTCAGGCGGCGACATGGATGGCATGATGGCTTACGTAAACGAATTTGGCGAGATAGTTTCTACCCCGCCCGAGAAAAAAACAAACGAACCGGATTAATCCTGTTACTTATACAACACCTTGTAGATGGCCTTGACCCAAAGTTCTCCTAAACGGGCAGCGCCTTTCTGGTTAGGATGCAGGTAAAAAATACCTTGCCGTCCTTGTTCATGCAATGCAGCATCTGTATAATTTTTCTTAAAGTATTCAAAACCCTGTGTATCTCCTACAAACACGTGGCCGGGGTTTATTGTGCTATAATTTTTAACAAGCAATTCAATTTGGGGGAAATAAGTTTGGA
>NZ_JAQBOI010000145.1 GCF_028288105.1 Mucilaginibacter sp.
ATTAAAACATATTGAAGATGCCTTTTGGCCTTCTGCCATTTAAAATGAATAAAAGAATAGCCCTTTTCGCAATAATAGCCTTGCTGGCCTACGGATGTAAAGACAATAATAAGGCCGATGAATTTACGATAAGCCCCGATGCGGGCAGCAATTACAAATCTGGCGATGCCATTGCCCTAAAAGTTGGTTACCCTGCGGATGCCAAGATAGATTCAGTAGTTTACCTGCTGGATTCTGCTCGAGTTGGCGTGGCTAAAGACTCGTCAGTAGTAAGTTTAAAAACAGATAGCCTTACCCTGGGTGCAAGAATTATTACCGCCAAAATATATCAGGCAGGCAAAAGCCAGGAGCTTACCACCAATATTGTATTACTGGCCGCTAAAGCTCCCGAAGAGCTGGCTTATCATGTAGAAAAAGTTTTCCCACATGATACCGCATCTTATACCGAGGGCCTGGAATACCACGATGGCGTGTTGTATGAAAGCGATGGCGGCCGTGTGGCCGAAGGGAACGGCCAGTCGAGCCTGCGTAAGGCCGATCTTAATACCGGCAATGTACTTAAGGTAGTAAATATTGACCCAAAGATATTTGCCGAAGGTATAGCTGTTATAGGTGACAAAGTGGTTCAGCTAACCTATACTGAAAAGATTGGTTATATATATGATAAAAAAACGCTGAACCTGCTGAGCAAGTTTGATAATAACGTTGGTGTAGAAGGCTGGGGCATGACTCACGACGACAACAAAATTTACATGGACGACAGCACCAACCGCATCTGGTTCCTTAATAAAGATACCTACCAGCAAATGGGGTTTGTTGACGTATATGATGACAAAGGCGCGGTTAACGAAATTAACGAACTGGAATATATTGACGGGAAGATCTACGCCAACGTTTATCATAAAGATTATATACTGGTGATAGACCCTAAAACCGGCGCTGTTTTGCAAAAGATTGACCTGACCAACCTTTACCCCGAAGCCAGCCGCAACCCCGAAGCTGATGTATTAAACGGTATAGCTTACGATAAAACTACCAAGCGCATTTTTATAACCGGTAAAAAATGGAATAAACTGTTCCAGGTAAAGTTTATTAAGAAATAATTAAGCCAGAACGTCATGCCGAATTTATTTCGGCACCTCACGTGCAAAGTGGCCACTTGTCCTGTGGGATCCTGAAACAAGTTCAGGATGACGGGGAGTTTAAAAGAGAAAAGCGGGCAATTGCCCGCTTTTCTCTTTTAAAAAAATGTCATTTCGAACGAGGTACGAGGAGAAATCTTTTACAATGGATAAGTCTCTACCTGCCAATTGTAAAAGATTTCTCTTCGCGGCCTACGCTTTCCCAACCCCACGCTCGTTCGAAATGACATAGCATGTATAGTCCCCGATCAGCGTTTTTCAACGCTGATGCTTTCTCTTTTTACTCCTACACTGCCATCCAGATCGGCACCTTCGGCAATAATAGTGTACTTACCAGGGGCATCGGCAGTGTAAAAGCTGATGGTAGCTTTGCCATCCTTGTCTGTAATAATATTGGGTTCCCAGTGTATGGTTGATCGGATATCGGTCATGTTGGGTGTAGGGTTCAACGAGTATTTAGGCGAATAAAATTGTTTAGGTATGTTAATAGGCATTGGCCTGAACACATAAGTACCAATCGATTTTTTCATGAAAGGCCCGTGCCCGCTGCGCGTAGTAACCTCAATAAAGGCATGTTCCCAGAGTATCGCCATGGGGTCTACAAAGCGGTTGGTGTAGGCCGATACATTTGCCGACTTGGTCATGATCTCAATGCCTTTAATTTCTTCCGCATCATAGTAATCAAGATACTGGTTAAAATAATCGTATGGCCTTACGCCATCAGGTTTTAAAAAATCAATATCAACACCATCTATAATAATGTGCGCTAACTGTGTCCTTATGCGATAATAAATCACCCCGAACTTATTTGCAACCGGACCAAATCCCTTTACATTTTTATATAGCAGGTCGCGCAGGGTTGTTCTGCCCGCTTTTTGAAGCTGCTCATCATCAATAGTTATATCAGCCTCACCGGGCCCGTTCAGATTTTTAGAATCTTTTATTATCCTTTTACTTTTGATCTGCACCTCCTTAAGCACTTTACCACGGGTAATGGTCTCGAAGTTCTGTTTTAAGGTTATCTGGTTTTTTACAATGCTTAACTTGCTGTTATCGGCATTAAGATACCAAGGGATTAACCGTTCGGCCCTGGGGGTAAAAACAGGGGGCTTAAATTCGTCCATTTCAATACCCACGTTATTGCTTTTCCCTTTTTTGTTACGGGCCTGTATAAAGTATACCGCCGTATCCGAGGGGAGTATATCTTTAAACGTAAACACACCGTTTGCATTGGTAATGGTATCGGTTACCATCATCGGCTTTTTTGAAAGCAGCGTTATCCTCGAATTTGATACGGGTTTATTAAACACATTGGTAACACGGCCTGTAATTAAAAACTCCGGTTCGGCCGCATACGGCATTGGTTTGGTTGGGGAAATGGCGTCATTCCAATTGTAAACGGCCCAGCCTTGTGCTAAAAGCAGGCGGTCAAGGTCTTGCCATTTAATAGCATCATCCGCGCTGCGCTCATAATAACCCGGGTCTTCCACTCCGCCCTTAAGGTCTGATGTAAGGAGCATATAACTCATTATCGAGCTATTCTTTAAGCTGTCGGTTTTTACCTGCCCATCATCGGTAACAGCAAGCGAAAAACTGCCCTCAACAGGGTCCCCATATACATCAGTTACTTTCATGTTTAACGCAACACTATCGCGCTGTTTGTATATCGCTTTGTTGGCGCTTATAATGATGTTTAATTTATTGTTATAGTCGGCAAATACCATGCGCTCGTTAAGCGGTTTTTTATCAGCGCCAATTAAGGTTAGGCGCAATATGCCACCGGGTAATGTTTTTTTATTGAGAAGCAGTTTTGCAATGCCATTATTAAACTTGACCAAAGCCCCGTAAAAAACCATCCCCCTTGTATGGGCCATCAGGTAGTAATTATTTGTTGTAGTTGCTATATCAGGAGTGGCCGCTATAAAAACCACTATCGAATCGCTTTTGAACGGGTTGCTAACTTTAAGCACAAACCCCGAGGCTTTAACCGCCGGCAACGGAAAGCTTTTATAAGATCCGTCTGGCAGTTTTATTTTTGCCGAATAAACCTCGCCTGCCTGCGGCAGCATATGAAATGCACCTATGCCCTTGTGTGCCGAATTAAAAGTTGCAACCTCCTCCTGCTTATTGTTATATATACTGCCGGATACATCTGTACCCCGGCCATCCTCGTTTATAGCTTTAAAGGCTACATAGGCTGGTAAACCTGCAACCAGGCTACCCCCTTCGGGCATAAATTGCAGATCGATATTTTGAGGGCGGTTAAATGCTAATGGCATTACCAGGCTGCGGTTGCCCTCACGCTTGCGCAGATCGCGCATTGTTAACGATAAATTTTTGAAGTCGGCTTTTTCGGGCAGTTCGAAATTTACGTTTACCAGCCCGTCCATATCTGTATTTACGTTGCTTTTTAACCAGGTGCGTTTACCATCGGTTAATTTCAATTGCATTTCGCGCAAACCAACAGGGCCGGCATCTAAACTGTTAAATTTTAAGGCAAGCTGCACTTTGTATGCGTCGGTGTTTTTTTCGGTATGGGCGTTATAGTTTATCAGCCAGTCGTTATCAGCGACTTTGCTAAAATAAAAGGGTTTACTGTAAATGTAGGCCTCATCAAAGTTGCGCATCCAACTCGTGTACGCCCTTAAAATGTAGGTGCCTTGTGGCATGTCTTTCTCATCAAGCACTATATTGCCGTAGGTTATGGCATCAACAGGTGCCATGATTCGTTTTATGAGCTTGCTGCTATCGTTCGCAATCTCGATATACATGATACCGCTTTTTTTACTTGCCTTTAAGGTGGTGCTTTCCAGTAGATAAGCTTTAAACCGTAAGGTATCGCCCGCTTGATACGCAGGCTTATCTGTTTGCAGGTATATTTTTTCGATAGCTTGGCTGGTATTGCGGCTGTTAACGGTTGAAATAATATTGCTGATAATAGCTTTGGGCGTCTCCTGAGCCGATGCTGAAATGGCGAGGCTGCAAAATATAAATGCAATTAAAAGCCCCCGGACAAAGGCTATACGGTTGGTATTAAACATGCGGTTAATTGTGATATGACAGGTCTAATTTACATTATTATACTTATTCCTGTATTCTACAGGTGATAAGCCGGTTATTTTTTTAAACACCGTACGGAAGGCTTTGGTATCTGAGTAGCCCACATCGTACATTACCTCGTTAATATTTTTGCGGCTGCTTTCCAAGTGCTTTTTTGCGGCTTCTATCTTTACGCGCTGTATATATTCCAGCGGACTATTATTGGTGGCTTTTTTAAACCTGCGTTCAAAATGGCGTTTGCCAATGGCGTATTTTATGGCCAGGTCTTCAACAGAAATTTTCTCAGTAATGTTTGCTTCTATAAATTCCTGGGCTTTCTTTATCGGCTCGTCCTCGTGAGTTTTTTGCCCGTTAAACATAATAAATGGCGACTGGCTCTTGCGGTCAATCTCCAAAGCAAACATCTTGGCTGCCATAATAGACATATCGCGCCCGGCATGTTTTTCTATAAGATACAAAAGCAGGTTCCAATAGGAGGTTGCACCACCACTGCTGTACAGGCCCTTTTGCTCGGTAACAATTCGGTCGTCAACCAAGGTTATCTGCGGGAACACCTCCCTAAATTCGTTTGCAAACCGCCAATGGGTAGAACATTCTTTTCCGTCTAATAAACCTGTGGCAGCCAGCAGGAATGCACCAACACAAAGGCTGGCGGCTTCGGCGCCTTTGTAGTGCTGGTCAACTATCCATGGTAAAAACTCTTCGTTGCGTTTTATGCTGGTCCGCATATCCCCACCAAAGGCGGGTATAATAATAAGGTCGGTTTTTTTAACATCATTCAGTACTGCATCGGTATGTACCGAAAATAAGCCGCCATGCAACTTCACTTCCTTCTCTAAACCCACCAGCTGCACATTGAACATTGGTGGTTTGCCGGCTGCGGCTAAAAAGTCGTTTACGCCGGTAAATATTATCCGTGGGTCGACAATACTTGCCAAAACCGCCTCGTTGGTGATCAGGATAGTTACATGTTTCATGGTAGCGATGGGTTAACTGGTTTATAAAAATAAAAGTAAGGAAGAACAAAGTCGTAAACAACCCCTAAAAAGTCCTTTTTGCACCTTAATAAGTTTTTATAGCGGAAGTACCTTTGTATTATCAAACAAATAGTAATGAGGAAGCTAAAATTACAGATGCAGGTTAGCCTTGATGGCTTTGTAGCCGGCCCCAATGGCGAAATGGATTGGATGACCTGGGATTGGGACGATAAATTGAAAGAATATGTTAAAGGCATAACAGAGCCAATAGATACTATTATACTTGGCCGTGTGCTGGCCGAGGGTTTTATCCCCGTATGGAAAGAACGCGCTGCCGACCCATCTGCAGATGTATTTACCCATAAAATGGTTGATAGCCCTAAAGTGGTATTCTCTAAAACATTAACCACCCACCTATGGGAAAACACGGCCTTAGCAAATGGCGATATAGTTGAAGAAATAAATAATCTTAAAAAGCAGCCCGGGGGAGATATTATGGCTTACGGAGGCGCGCGCTTTGCATCGGCATTAGTAAAAAACAATTTAATTGACGAGTACCACCTGTTTGTAAACCCGGCTGCTATTGGGAAAGGTATGAGCATTTATAACGCTGTTGAGGAAAAGCTGGCCCTAAAGCTGGTAAAAGCCACTCAGTTTGAATGCGGCATAACAGTGCTTTGCTATAATCCTGCAGTGAAATAGAAATTTGAAGATGCGGAAGCTTATTGTGTCGATGAATGTAACCTTGAACGGTTTTATGGCCGGCCCGTATGGCGAACTGGATTGGCATGCGCCGTATTGGGATGATGAAATGGCCCGGGTTACAGCCGAACAATTGGGCAACGCCGATACCATAGTATTAGGACGCAATACTTATCAGGGAATGGCGCCATATTGGTCGGCCCAACAGGCAAACCTGCATAGCGCCCGCGAAGATGCCGACTTTGCAGATATGATGAATAGTTATGAAAAGGTGGTGTTCTCAAAAACTTTAACAAGTGTAAGCTGGCGTAATTCACGTTTGGCGGGCCGGAGTATCTCCAAAGAAATAAAAGAGCTTAAAAAATCAACAGGTAAAGATCTGATAGTTTATGGCAGCGGTGAACTGGTTAGCACCCTTATAAGCTTAAATATTGTAGATGAATACCGAATTTGGGTTTACCCTGTGGCCATAAGCAAAGGCAGGCCGCTTTTTAAGAACCTGCGCCAACGATTGAGCATGCGGCTGTGCAGGGTAAAAATGTTTGATACTGGGGTGGTGTTGATGTGTTATGAAGTGAAAGGTGATTAGCATGTTATCCGTCCCTTAAAAGGGACGGCAATGATTGATTGAGCCGTCATCATACATTTATATCATTGCCGTTGGCTTTAGCCAACGGATGAACAGGCAAATAATCCGGCTTTAGCCGAAACTTCTAAGCTAAGCGTGGATAGTTTGCCAGCCATATACAGTCATAAATTCCTCCGCTTCCTCTGCAAATGATTTTTTTGCATGATGTTTTTCCTGGTTCTTAATGTAATTAGCAACTGTTTCTACCTGTGATTCACTTATTGAAACAGCAAAATAATCATCTTGCCAATTGAATATCTCTTCAATTACATTTTGCTTGTTTATCCAGAAAGAGGATTCCCCTTTTATAAGCTGGGCTATTTTAGCAATGCTTTGGTCTTTTCCTAAAGATATTAAGCAATGGATGTGGTCGGTATACCCATTAATGGCTTGTAAAAATATTTCCTTCTCTTTGCAGTTTTCGATGATATGCTGGTGCAGTTTGTATCTAAATTCTTTATTCAGCCATGGCTGCCTGCTTTTAGTTGAGAAAACTAAGTGAATCCAGATTTTTACAAATGACATGTTTATTGGTTTGGCTAAAGCCAATATAGGAATTATAATTAATCCGTCCCTTGAAAGGGACGGCAATCAATTAATTGAGTATCCTTCATACCGGTTTATATCATTGCCGTTGGTTTCAACCAACGGATAGCCAAAAAGAAAGGAGAAATACTGTTCGATAAATGCATTATTGAACAGGATTTCTCCTCGTACCTCGTTCGAAATGACAGTTCGATTTTTACTGCTTACTGCAAACTCAAAACGGCCAACTGGAAATTACCTCCAGGCCTTGTACTGGTTGATCAAACCGTTGGTTGATGAATCGTGGCTGGTTATTTCCTCGTTGCCTTTTAACTCGGGTAGTATTTTACCGGCTAATTGCTTACCCAGTTCAACGCCCCATTGGTCAAAACTGTAAATATTCCAGATTATGCCCTGTACAAATATTTTGTGCTCGTACATGGCAATAAGGCTACCCAATGTGCGTGGGGTTATTTTTTTAACCAGGATAGAGTTTGTTGGGCGGTTCCCTTCAAATACCTTAAACGGTGCTATCTCGCTGATCTCTTCCTCGGTTTTACCGGCTTTCTTTAATTCGGCAATTACCTCTTCTTCGCTTTTGCCGTTCATTAAAGCTTCGGTTTGGGCGAAGAAGTTTGATAGCAGCATATTATGATGTTCGCCCAGCGGATTGTGCGATTGCGCAGGCGCTATAAAATCGCATGGAATAAGTTTTGTTCCCTGGTGTATCAACTGGTAAAACGCGTGCTGACCGTTGGTGCCCGGTTCACCCCAAATAACAGGGCCGGTTTGGTAATCTACATGTTTACCGTTGCGGTCTACATGTTTGCCATTACTTTCCATATCGCCTTGTTGGAAATAAGCTGCAAAGCGATGCATGTACTGGTCATACGGCAAAATAGCTTCTGTTTCTGCCTCAAAAAAGTTGTTATGCCACACACCTATAAGGGCAAGTATAGCAGGCAGGTTCTGCTCAAGCGGGGTGGTTTTAAAATGATTGTCTATAGCATGCGCGCCATCCAACAGCTCAACAAAATTGTCGAAACCTATGCTTAAGGCGATAGATAAGCCAATAGCGCTCCATAACGAGTAACGGCCACCAACCCAATCCCAAAACTCGAACATGTTTTTGGTATCGATACCAAACTTCTCAACACCTTCGGCATTGGTAGATAGTGCCGCGAAGTGTTTGGCCACATCCTCATCTTTACCACCATTTTTAATGAACCAATCGCGAGCGCTATGGGCATTGCTCATAGTTTCTTGCGTAGTGAATGTTTTAGATGCTATCAGGAACAGGGTAGTTTCGGGGTCAACTGTTTTTAAAGTTTCTACTATATGGGTAGCATCAACGTTAGATACAAAATGCAGGTTAAGATGGTTCTTGTATGCTTTTAAAGCTTCGGTTACCATTACGGGGCCAAGGTCAGAGCCACCAATGCCAATGTTCACCACATCGGTAATGGCTTTGCCGGTATAGCCTTTCCAGGAGCCAGATATGATCGCCTCACTAAATTCTTTCATGTGGGCAAGCACGCTGTTCACATCGGGCATTACATCTTTACCATCAACATACACGGGGGTATTGCTGCGGTTACGCAAAGCGATATGCAAAACAGGGCGGCCTTCCGTCACGTTGATCTTTTCGCCAGAATACATAGCGTCGATTGCCTCATTTACACCACACTCGCGTGCTAATTGTATCAATAAGGCAAGGGTTTGCTCGTCAATGCGGTTTTTGGAAAAATCCAGCAAAATATCCTCAAACTGTAATGAGAATTTTTCAAAACGCTGATTATCAGATTCAAATAATTCCTTTAAACTTTTCGACACAATATCAATGTAATGGTCGGTTAAATATTTATAGGATTGGGTGCTTGTGAAATCAATATTTGGCAGCATAGTTGTGATGTTTTTTGTAAAAATAACAAGTTAAAATTGACCCCTGCATTAAATGTGAAAAAAGGACAGTTCAGTGTTATTTTAACACACTATACATAGTGTTTGTTTTACACCAAGGAATTGTCATTTTAATAACAAAAGTTTAATAATATTTTGAATATTAAAACTTATAAATGATATATTTGTTGGGTTGGTAAGTAAACCAATAATTTTTCATCATTCTCTTAATTTGTTTTTTAATTACATACTATCATGTTCGAAAAACTCTTTTTGCTTGTAAAAAATAACGCCGGGGCGGCTGTTATGAATAACCCATTAGTTGCCGAAAAACATCGTGAGGCAGTAATCAACGATGCTTCAAGCTCTATTATCGAGGTTTTAAAGAACCATATGGAAAGTGGTAAATTGAAAGACCTGGTGAAATATTTCCAATTTTCGGCAATTTATGATAATCCGCTTATTACAAGTGTGGTAAACAGGTTTGCCAATAAACTGAACAACTTCTATAACATGGATACACCTACGGCAATGTCAATTGCCGGTAAGCTTATCCCGCCGGTTATGCACCAATTGATGGAAGAATCAAAAGGAGAACACAACAAGGAGTTCGCTTTAAGCGCTATCCTGTCAAAAATTAGCGGCAACGGCGGCGATATGACGATGCTGTTAAGCCAGCTGCGCACAGCTTAAAAAAATATTTATATAGAAAGGCTTACGATTGATATCAATTGTGAGCCTTTTTTATTTGCCCTGTTTTCATTTTTATATATTTGCCTTATGACAAGAGAAAATATGCAGGATTTAAGGGATAGAACAACTTCCCTGAGGAGGCATCTTTGACATCGATACCAAACTCGATGCCATGCAAAAGGAACAGGATATAACCTTAGGCCCAAACTTTTGGGATCATCCTAAAGATGCCGAGAAGGTTCTGGCATCCATCAAAACAAAAAAAATATGGACCGATGCTTTCCAGAA
>NZ_JAQBOI010000277.1 GCF_028288105.1 Mucilaginibacter sp.
ACGGTACTACAGCAATTACCGCTGTTACAGCACAAAACACGTTAGGCGTTAGTGGTATCCATTCCATTCCCGTTGAGTTTGTAAAAGCGCAGATAAAAGCAGTTATGGATGATTTAAAACCATCCGCTATTAAAATAGGTATGGTGCAGAGCGCGGAGCTGGCCATCGGTATTGCTTCGGTATTAAGGGAATATCCGGGCATATCGGTCGTTTTCGACCCGGTAATGGTAGCTACCAGCGGCGACCTCCTGATCGCAAACGATACCGTAGAAACTTTGAAGGAAGAACTCTTTCCATTAGCCAAAATGGTTACCCCGAATTTGGACGAGGCATCTATACTCGCAGAAATGGAAATCCATACTGTTGGCGATATGAAAAAGGCAGCTTTGCAGATTATGCAATATGGTTGTTATGCGGTATTGATAAAAGGGGGGCATTTAAAAGGACCTGACCTGTATGATGTTTACCTGGATAAAAATGGCGATGAGCGTATTTTTAGGTCAATAGCTATTGATACCGTCAACACTCATGGAACAGGATGCAGCCTGTCATCTGCTATTGCATCTTTCATTGCATTGGGCAATGATCTGAACACGTGCATATCGAAAAGTAAAATATATGTTCAAAATGCTATTGAGCACGGCAAGGATGTAAAAGCCGGAGAAGGTCACGGCCCGATGAACCACTTTTTTGATCCCCAAAAATTAGTAAAATATGAATAGAGCTATCTGGCAACTAACAACCTGTTTTTAAGAGGATTGTTGCCTTGCCCTTTAACCGATTTGTTTGCCAATGTTTTATTATCAATTAATTTTTGATTTATATTACGTTAATGATTAAATGACTGAGAAAACGACAACTTTTCCACATCGGTTTCGTCCTGAAAATGGGTCGAATCTGTGACCTATTTGTAACTCAAAACTTATAACTTACTGATAATCATTAAGTCATTACTTATCAGGTTTTTATTTTTTGAAAATAGGACCATTGGTTTTATACTGCTCATCTTATTGCTTAATTATTTTGTGCGTATTTTGCTTGCCGTCGGTTATTACATTAATAACATATGTGCCGGGTATAAGTCTCGACAGGTCTATCTGAACGGTGCCCAACTGGTTTGTATATTGTTTGCTATATACCGTTTTGGTAAAAGTATCGTAAACCTTTACGGTAGCGTTTTTTATCACACTGTTACCCAAATTAAGGTTTACTTGATTGATGAACGGATTAGGAAAAAGCGTAATGGCCTCACCTATAGTTATGGTTTTATCAATAACGCCCTGGCAATCTTTATCGGTGCTTACGGCAATGGTATTTACACCGGGTTTTAACATCAGCGTAACTTGGTTGGCCGTAGTATTAGTGGTAACTCCGTTTAATTTAATATGGTAACTATCGCCCATAAATATAAAAGCAAAGCCCTCTAATCGAGGGCTTTCATTATTAATTTCCTGCACCAACACTTATGCTGGCATTAGGTTGGTTGCGATGCCAATTCTGTTCCATGCATTAATAGTAATAATTGCTAAGATCACTTGTGCCAGGTAGGTTTCCTCCAACACTTTAGCTGCTTGCTCATAGGTATCATCTGCTACATGATTATTAATTAAAGTAACTTCCTCGGTCAGAGCCAATATTGCCCGTTCTTCTTCTGAAAAAAACGGAGTATCGCGCCAGGCATTTAAGGCGTAAATACGCTGTTCTGTTTCGCCGGCCTTCCGGGCTTCTTTAGTGTGCATATCAATACAAAAAGCACATCCGTTTATTTGCGAAGATCTAATTTTAATCAGGTCTTTATGTTCTCTTGTCAACGGCGTACTTTCAATAAATTTCTCCAATCCAAGAATAGCTTTATATCCGGCCGGCTCAACTTTGTCAATCTTAATTCGTGTTTTCATTTTCTTAAAAATTATTTCACACAAAATTAGAGCAATGATATGGGTACTAAATATACCAGCTACAAGATAAAGGATAGCCCAGCAAACTTAATGCACTATCCTTTTCAGGATCCCGAGCGCTTCCACCATCTCTTTTTCTTCAAGTGAAGCAAAGCCCATTCTAAGCGCGTTGGTTGAAAAGGACTCGTTCTTATAAAAATTTCCATTGCCAATATAAAGTCCTTTTTTTAAGGCATCTTCAGACACTTTGATCAGATCTATCTTTTTATCAAAAGTTGACCATACCGCCAGCCCTCCCTCCGGGATTTTGAATTCTATCTCATCATTAAAGTCGGATTTGAGTATCTGGCAAAACATGTTCCTGCGCTGCTTATAAATTTTTAACGACTTCCTAAAATGCCTTTCCATTTCACCATCGTCAAACAGCACAGCAAAAGCCTCTTCCAACAGGGTGTCGCCCTGTTTGTCTATCAGCTCTCTTAATGAGGCTGCAGCTTCAATAAATGCTAAAGACCCCACCATAAACCCAATTCGCAAAGCAGGGGCAAAGGTTTTCGAGATCGAACCAATGTAGATTACATTGTGGTTGTGATCAATACTCGCCAATGGCAGGTAGGGTTTATTATCATAGTGAAAATCAAAATCATAATCGTCTTCGATGATCGCGAAACGGTATTCTTTGGCGAGATTTAATAATTTTAACCGCCGCTCCATACTCATGGTCACCGTTGTAGGAAAGTGATGGTGCGGTACAATATATACCGCCTTTATTTTTTTATGCTGTAAAATCTCTTCCAGATGATCAACATCCATACCATTGTGATCAACAGGTACCCGCAGCAGGTTCGCGGCAGCATAGCTGAAAGTATCATCTGCAAAACCGTAATTTGAAATTCCGACTGCTATATTATCAGAAGGATTTAACAACAGTTGCGCTGCTAAGTAGATCCCCATTTGGCTGCCTTTCGTAATTATAATATTTTCGGCAGAAACAACCAGGCCCCTGCTATTAGAAAGGTAGTTGCTAACAGAGGCCCGAAGATGCTCTGATCCCTTAGAGCTACCATATTTCAGAAAGTTTCTCCCATGAAATCTCCTGGAAAGACTTCGATATTCGCGCATAAGTACATCTACAGGTGCCAGGCGTACATCAGGAAAGCCATCATCAATAGCGAGAACGGTTTTTTGAAGATTCTCGCTGGGTATCGCATTTTCAAAATTATTAGTCCATATGAAAGCCTCCTGAGGGCTGTCATTTTTATTGGCCACCGGTAAAATAGTTTTGGAACGTATAGGCAACTTGGAAAGTACAAACACTCCCTTGCGCTCAACAGATTCAGCCCAACCCTGACTGATCAGTTCTTCATAGGCCAACTTTACCGTATTTCTGTTAATACCAATTAATTCTGCCAGTATGCGCGAGCTTGGCAATATATCAGCAGGTTGTAGCGTGCCATTGGTGATCAATGATATAAAGCTATTGCACACCTGAATATATAGCGTTACAGAAGCATTCCGATCAACTTGGATTAATGATTTGTAGGGTAACATCTGGGCTGTGGTCTTTATGTAAATTGGTATACAAATATAATCCAACACCCCTGTATTTTTGTATAAAATTATCGAAATGAAAAAAGTATTAGTTATTAATTCAAGCGCAAGAGTGCTTAGATCTTATAGTAGAAAACTCACTGAAGTATTTATCGATCACTGGAAAAGTATCCATACAGATTCAATTATCAGGTTTCGTGAATTGGGAAATACCGATGTGCCCCATGTCAACGAAAATTGGATCGATGCCGCTTTCAAACCTGCAGCAGCAAGGTCTGAAGTAGAAATTGAAGCCTTAAAAACAAGCGATACTTATATTGCCGAACTACGGGAAGCTGATATTATTGTGCTGGGTTCCCCAATGTACAACTGGTCAATTCCAAGTTCTCTCAAAGCCTATATCGACCAGATACTGAGGGTTAATGAAACCTGGAAGTTTAACCCAACCAATATGCAGAACCCATATATAGGTTTGCTCGAAAATAAAACATTGTTCCTGCTGCTTTCAAGAGGTGCTCAGGGATATGAAAAAGGAGAGTATAACGAACATATGAACTTCCAAAGCAACTATTTAAAAACGGTATTTAATATCATAGGTATCAGCAATATTCATGTGATAGCGGTTAACGGACAATCGTACGATCCGGAAGAATTTAAAAGGTCGGTGGATACATCCCATCAGGATGTAAGGAATTTAGTTGAGCTGGAATTAAACTACAATGAAAAATAAAGCACTTAAAGGAAGCATTTTTATTGCGGTGGGGGCCTCCAGTTACGGGATGCTGGGAACCTTTGTAAAAATGGCATATCATGATGGGTTCAGTACAGCAGAAGTAACGCTTTCGCAGTTCGGCCTCGGGTTTGTAGGGCTCTTTATTTTAACCGTGTTCCGTAAACAGGGGGTGGTGCCGGCAACAAAAACATCGGGTATTAAAAGTATATTTAAGTTAATAGTTGCGGGAACATCCCTTGGGCTAACCAGCATTTTCTACTATCTGGCAGTTCAATATATTACGGTAAGCGTTGGAATTGTGTTGTTAATGCAAACGGTGTGGATGGGTGTTATCCTGGAGATGATCTTGCATAAAAAGGCGCCCGGGTTACGTAAGATGGTATCAGTTTTTATCATCCTGGCCGGGACAGTACTGGCTACCAGTTTGCTTACACGATCTGTTAACATCAACTGGAGCGGATTTGGCTGGGGAATGATGGCCGCTCTTTCTTACACGGCAACCATGTACTCATCAAACCATCTTGAACTTCATTTTCCGCCGTTAAAAAGAAGCCTTTATATGATCCTTGGCGGGTTGATCATTATTTGCCTCATTTTTCATTCATTCATAAACCAGAATTTTTCATATAGAATATTTCTGAACTGGGGCCTTCTTCTTTCTTTGTTTGGAACAATCCTTCCGCCATTACTATTTACGCGGGGAATGCCGCTTATAGGTATGGGGCTGGGCGCCATTATTGCATCTGTAGAAATACCAGTTTCTGTGTTAATGGCACACATACTGCTAAAAGAACCTGTAAGCTTTCGTCAATGGGTAGGTGTTATTCTTATCCTATTTGCAGTAGTATTGATGAATACCAAACAACCCAAATGGCTAATGAATAAGATACAGCCAATGATTTCATAGAGGCGATTAGTTCGATGTCCAACCGTTGTCTGAAAGCAACAAAAGTCTACTTTATCCGCACCGGTTTTTTCAAAGCTTTGTTGTATTCGTCCAGGCTTTTCGTAAGCGATTGGCCTTTTTCATGGATACAATTACAGAAAACATTGCAAGCCCCGGGATTATTGCTGTTGCTACATTGCTGCTTGCAGTCTGATAAAGTGTTGCGGGGCATAATGTTATACACGTTTGTAATGATGAGCACTAAAATGATAACGGTTGCAGCTGCACCGGCAAAGAAAATTGTAGGAAACTTGTTACTAAGAGCTTTCGGCTTTTGAAGAATTGTAGGTTGATTAAAGGGAAGAATGAATTTTAACTTATCGTAATCCCAGCACAAAAGATACAAATTGGCCAACACCATCAAAGGTGAAGAAAGAAGTGAGCCATCAAAACGTACCGCAAGCGATAGAATACAAATATTCAATATGATAGGAAAATAGAGTACTGCTCCGAGAGTTGCCGTTCGGGGTATCAGCAATAAAATAGCTGCCGTCACTTGCACAACGCCAATAAATGGGTAATAATAACCCGTTAGGTGTAGGGCTTCCAAATAATGGCCCATTGGGTGATTAACGGATAGATCTGTGAATCGTTCACCCATAATTTTTACAAAACCCGAAGGTAAAAAACCAGCAGCTAAAGCTATACGATTGAAAACAGCAAAATATCTAAGCCATCTGTTTTGTTTTGCCTGATAATGCAATTGGTCAAGTGTGGAAGAAATACGCATGATCTGTTATTTAAAAGTACTTTGTATTGCAAAGTAAATGTAAATTTGCCACACTAACAAATGAATTCTTATCAAATGTTGTTTATATAATTACCGACCTGATAACTCTTACACTACTTTTAGGAAGGCCATCGGTTTATCCAATATTCCTACAGAATATAATCTTAAATAGCATCAAAATAAGATAGCTATGTTATACGCTCAAAAACTAAAAGTATTTGGATTGTTCATTATTGGTTTTGCATCTTTCCATGCATCTGCCCAAACTAAAACGGGCTTACACATTTTAAAAAAACATGCCATAAAAAGTAGTGGTGGCTGGGATTACGTTACCGTTGATGCAGCCGGAAAAAAGATCTACGTATCGCACGGTTCGCAGGTTAATATTTTAAGTACCGCCACAGGCGATTCTATCGGTATTATAAAAAACACAAATGGGGTGCACGGTATTGCATTGGTTAAACCGCTTGGTAAGGGCTATACAAGCAACGGGCGCGACAACAACTGCACCGTATTCGATCTAAAAACTAATGCCGAGCTTGGCAAGATCAATGTTGGCACAAACCCGGATGCTATATTTTATGACGGTTTTTCCAAAAAGGTTTATATCTTTAATGGACGGAGTAGTGATGCAACAGTTATTGACCCTGCTACTGATAAAGTTGTTGCTACCATTCCACTTGGTGGTAAACCGGAAACCGGTGTATCTGACGGCAAGGGTAAAATATTTGTAAACTCCGAAACCACTAATGAGGTTGTAGTGATTGATGCTAATACATATAAAGTTATTAATCGCTTTAAAATAAACGAAGGCGAAGAACCCTCCGGACTGGCTATTGACAGGGTAACCAATCGTTTATTCATTGGTTGCGGGGGTAACGCAACGCTTGTTGTAATGGATGCCGCTAATGGTAAAAACCTGGCAAAATTTAAGATTGGCGATTGCGATGGTGTAGCATTTGACCCGGCGCTGAAAATGGCTTATAGCTCAAATGGCGATGGCAACATGTCGGTTATAAAGGAAGTAAATGCTAATAAATTTGAATTTGTAGAGAATATTGTAACTGAAAAAAGCGCACGCACCATTGGCATTGATGAGAACACGCATCACCTGTTTTTGCCAGCCGCGCAAATGGAAGCTACGGCGCCAACAGCAGAAAATGCACATCCGCGGCCACACATGATCGCGGGGTCATTCCATGTGATCGAGATCGGAAAGTAAATACCCCTAATATTTGTACATTGAAGAACGCTATTTATATCATATTTTGTCTCATTTGTTTTACGGCGCAGGCGCAAGTATCAGACACAACCAAAAAGGTAAATATTGTTGATACGCTTAAAAAGGATCTTTTTACCGCCCCTGACACCGTTAAGCATTTACGTAGTAAGGCATGGGCATTGGTGCCCCCTTCGGTACTGATCGCTTACGGAGCAAGTAACTTCTTTTTCCATCCGGTGAGAAGGCTCGATGTCAGTATTTACAATGATATTAATGAGGATGCACCAAACTTTAGGCACCACCCCGAAGATTATTTTCAGTATACACCTGTGGCTTTAGTTTACGGATTGAATTTAGTGGGTATACATGGTAAAAACACCTTTATTGACCGTACTATAATTTTCGTTATGGCTGAAGGAATGATGAGTCTGACTACATTCGGGTTAAAGAAAGTCACGCACCGGCTACGCCCGGATGGTTCCAATTACTACTCCTTCCCATCGGGACATAGCGCTAATGCATTTCTTGGGGCCGAGTTTATGGCACAGGAGTTAGGTGATAGATCCATCGGCTACAGCGCGGTTGGCTACGGGTTTGCTACCGCTACCGGCATTTTACGCATCTACAACCGCGACCATTGGTTTAGCGACGTAGTTGCCGGTGCCGGCTTCGGTATTTTATCGGCAAAGGCTGCTTACATGCTTTATCCTTATATACGCAATAGGCTTTTTAAAGCCGGCCGCAAAAAAGAGAATAACAGAGATGTACCCGCCGAATTAAAGAAAGAACCAAAGAGTAGTTCTATTGTATTACCTACTTACCAGGATGGGATATTAGGCTTGCATTTTGCCATGCAATTTTAAAGCAGCGATATCCCTTTGGCGGAATTACTTTTTCGCAAAAACATGATTACGGTAAAATATCCTTAGCATACTAGGTAATACGATTAGCAATAATGGTAACGCCGCTAAAAAACCTCCGATAACCGCTATAGCCAATGGCTGATGCAATTGCGCACCTGCACCTATTCCTAAGGCTAAAGGCATCAACGCTATGATAGCACCCAACGCGGTCATCAGTTTTGGACGAAGGCGGGTTGATATCGAATAAACAATGGCATCATCCACACTGCTTTCCCGCGCACTTTCCCTAAATTGCCAGAAGGTGAAAATGGCGTTCTCGCCAATGATACCTACTATCATGATAAGGCCTGTATAGCTGCCCACGTTAAGCGGCGTATTGGTTAAAAACAAGGCCAGCAGGCTACCGCCGATACCTAAAACGGCTATCACCAATATCAGGAAGGCTATTCTGAATTGTTTAAACAGGAATAATATTACCCCGAATACAAGCAGGCTTGCAGTAACCAATATCATTAACAGCTCTTTAAACGATTGCTGCTGCTCGGCATATGCACCGCCATATTCCACATGATAACCGGGTGGCAAGTTTACTTTTTGGGCTATGCCTTTTTGTATGGCGGGTATTACGCTGCCCAGGTCACTGTTCTCTAAACGTGCACTAATAACACCCATGGCCTGCAAATTCTCACGTTCCACCTCGGCATCGCCGGTACGCAGGTTTACATTAGCCAGTTGGGTAATAGGTATCAGTCTCCCATCGGGTAAAAATAAATTCAGTCGTTTTATGCCGGCCACATCCTGCAAGCGATTGCCCGGGTAAACCATACGGATAGGCGATTGCTGTTCCCGCTCAAATAAATTGCCAATAACATTACCCTCCAGCGCCGACTGCACCTGTACCTGCAAAGCCGCCGGTGTAATGTTATATTGGGCAAGCTTAGTATAATCGGGCACAATATCTACCGATGGCCCCGCTATAACTATTCCGTCGAAAACATCGGCAGTGCCTTTTACATTGGTTACAATAGCTGCTACTTGTTTAGATAGCTGCTGCAGCTTAGCCTGATCGTCTCCAAAAACTTTTATCTCGATGGGTTGGGTGGATGTCATCAGGTCGCCCAGCATATCGCCTATAACCTGCCCAAAATCAACCCTTAAGGCAGGTTGAGTACTTTCAATGTGCGTGCGCAGGTCACTGATAACTTCTTCGGATGTTTTGGTATGCCCTTTCTTTAATTGTATCAGGTAATCACCGGTATTTGGTTCGGTGATAAAAAATCCCATTTGTGTGCCCGTACGGCGCGAATAAGCGGCTACATCAGGCTCTTTGATGATAACCTTTTCAATCTCGCGCAGCATACGGTCGGTTTCTTCTAATGATGTGCCTGGGGGAGAGGTGTAGTCCAGTACAATACTTCCCTCGTCCATAGCTGGTAAGAAACCGGTTTCTAATCTGCCCGGGATAATTACAATAACCGCTACAAGTATCAAAATTAATACGATGCTCATAAAAGGCCTCAGAATAAAAAAGGATACCCAACGCTGCCTTTTAACGCCATGCGCTTCTTCTTTTGCTGTAAGGCTGTTCACCTGTGTGTTTTTGGTGAGTAACAGGTAGATAACCGGCAAACCTATCCAGGTTACAAAAAACGATGATACCAGGGTAATGATCATGGTGTCGGTCATTACTTTAAAGTAGGCACCGGCAACACCCGTCATCAACAAAAAAGGAATAAATATCACAATAGTACTTACCGACGAGCCCACCATTGCCGGGAATAGGTAATTAATGGCTTTTGAAAGTAGTGTAACCGTAGGTTCTTCCGGGTGCTCTTCGTGTGTACGATGGATTTGTTCGACCACCACAATAGCATCGTCAATTATTAGCCCAATGGCTGCCGCTATAGCACCCAACGTCATTATGTTTAACGTATAGCCTACAGCATATAAAACGATCAGCGTTAACCCCAGCGTAACCGGGATGGTTATCAATATTGTGGCGCTTGCCTTTAACGACCGAAGGAATATGATGGCAACAATAATAGCCAACGCCAAA
>NZ_JAQBOI010000298.1 GCF_028288105.1 Mucilaginibacter sp.
GGCCAAATGTTACGTTTGATGTTTTCGCGCTGTGTTTTAAAACGGGTAATATCAGCATATTAAAAGGTGGCAGCGATGCCGATTTTTCTAACCGGGCTATTATCAAAATCATCCACCAGGTTTTATCAGCGCATCAAATTGATGTAAATACCACCACGCTTTTGCCTGTAGAACGGGAAGCTACGGAAGCCTTGCTGAATGCCGTTGGATATGTGGATGTATTGATACCCCGCGGCAGTCAAAACCTCATTAATTATGTACGCGATAACAGCAAAGTACCCGTTATTGAAACAGGTGCAGGCATTGTGCACACTTATTTTGACGAAACCGGCGATATTGAAAAAGCGGTAGCCATAATTGACAATGCCAAAACCCGCCGGGTTAGCGTTTGCAATGCTCTGGATTGCCTTATTATCAACAGCAAACGCCTCGGCGATCTGGTACATATCACAGAACCCCTGGCACAAAAAGAGGTACAGATCTTCGCCGATAAAAAAGCCTACGAAGTATTGGATGGCTTATACCCTGCTTCACTTTTAGAAGAAGCCAAACCCGAACATTTTGGGACCGAGTTTTTGTCGATGAAGATGTCTATCAAAACGGTTGATAACCTGCAACAGGCTTTAGAGCATATCGCTATAAACAGTTCTAAACACAGCGAGGCAATTATCTCTGAAGATGAACTCAACATCGAAACCTTTTTAAACCGGGTTGATGCCGCCGCTGTTTATGTAAACACCTCTACAGCCTTTACCGATGGCGCCCAGTTTGGCCTTGGTGCCGAAATTGGCATCAGTACCCAAAAGCTCCACGCCCGCGGGCCAATGGGGCTTGAGGAGTTGACGAGTTATAAATGGGTAGTAAAAGGGAATGGGCAGGTGAGGAAGTAATTGTGCTATCAATTATTACACACCTGTTTTTTCCTGCCAGCCAGCAAACGGTTTTACGGTAGCACAGTTCGGCATACCATTTTTGCCGGTACCGGGCACGGTGGTTTCCAATTCTGCGCCCGCTGTTATTTGATCCCATATAATACCGGTTAGCGGTATTTTAAGCCGGCCGCTCCAGCCGCCACCACCTGCGTACGATCCAATGTCCAGGTAAATAAACCTGCCGCCTGTCGGCCCCTGCACAAACGGCCCGCGAAAATCGGGCAGATCATGCATATCCGGAGTGCATTTTATTTCTATCGACAATTGAAAATAGAGATCATCCCCTATTGATCGTTGTACCTGCACGGGCTCATAATTGGAGCCTGAACCTTTTTGCAAAGAGTAGATCAGGTTTACGGGCGGTTTTTCGAGGGTAATGCGCAGGGTAATACTATTGTCATTGGAGGCCATACTATGATACGGTATAAACGGGTTATTTGAAAATAAAGATAAGATTAACCTATAATATTAGTTATGCATATTGTGCCCCCTGTGAACCGCACCTTCACAATTCAATATAAAAAAATTCATCAAAATAACCCTCCGCGTAGTTTTAGGTTTCATCGCCTTTGTGGCACTGTACCTGTTTGCAGCTTGGAGCATATCTAAGATCACTGTCTCTGCAGAGCCCCCCCGTTCCAACCATTTTACCATCCTCTGACCCAAGCTATAAACACCATAAACACTAAAACATTATCTTTGCACCCAATATGAGTAAGCACGGTAGGATATTAGTGGCAATGAGTGGCGGAGTTGATAGTTCTGTAGCGGCAGTAATGCTGCATGAACAGGGCTATGAAGTCATAGGCCTTACCATGAAAACCTGGGACTATGCCGCAAGTGGTGGTAGTTCGAAAGAAACGGGCTGCTGCAGTCTGGATAGTATTAACGATGCGCGTGCCCTGGCTGTTGGTTATGGTTTCCCGCATTATATACTGGATATCCGCAGCGAATTTGGCGATTTTGTTATTGATAACTTTGTTGACGAATACCTTGCCGGCCGCACCCCTAACCCATGCGTACTGTGCAATACCCACATTAAATGGGAAGCCCTTTTAAAACGTGCCGATAAACTGGATTGCGAATTCATCGCTACCGGTCATTACGCCAATATCCGTTTACAGGATAGCGGCCGTTATGTAATATCAAAAGGTAAAGACGAAAATAAAGATCAGTCGTACGTACTTTGGGGCGTATCGCAGCAAAACCTTGCGCGTACCAAATTCCCTTTAGGCAGTTTTTCAAAACCCGAAATAAGGCAGATGGCCGTTGATATGGGTCAGCTGGAACTGGCGGGTAAAAGCGAAAGCTACGAGATTTGCTTTGTACCTGATAACGACTACAGGGCATTTCTACGCCATAAAGTAGAAGACCTTGATGAACGTGTTGGCCCGGGCAACTTCGTGCTTACAGACGGCACCGCAGTGGGCAAACACCTTGGTTATCCTTACTATACTATAGGCCAGCGTAAAGGCTTGGGCATTGCTTTGGGCAAACCTATGTTTGTTACCAAAATTCAGCCCGAAACCAATACTGTTGTTTTAGGCACTATAGAAGAACTGGAAAAGAAAGAAGCCTGGGTACGTAACCTTAACCTGGTTAAATACGATAAAATTACCGAACC
>NZ_JAQBOI010000316.1 GCF_028288105.1 Mucilaginibacter sp.
TAAAGTTTGCCATGCCCAATCTGCGCAATGGTTGCATTATTGAATATACTTACACTAAAATTATACCGGGTTTTTGGAGATTTCCATCATGGGAATTTCAGGATGATATCCCTAAAGCCTACTCAGAATATGAGGTACATATCCCCGCTTTCTGGACTTATAACGCGATGATACGTGGCAGCCTTAAGCTTACCAAAAACAAAGCTGACATTGAAAAAGAGTGTTTTGACAGCCACGGCTCAAAAAGTGATTGCTCTTTTTTGACCTATGGCATGGCCAATATTCCTGCTTTTATTGAGGAGGATAATATGACATCGCCAAAAAACTTTCTATCAGCCATATACTTTAATTTGGAAAGCTGGACCAACCCTTATACAAGCGTTAAAAAGAAGGAAACCAAAGAATGGAAGGATATTGATTATAACCTAAAACATTCGGAGTATTTTGGTTCGCAAATTAAGAAAGACCTGCTTAAACCATACATTGCCCCTGTAATTGCGGGTAAAACCACCGAAATGGAAAAGGCCGTAGCGGTTTATACCTACATTCAAAAAACTATTAAGTGGAATGAAATATACTCCCGGTATAGTGATGGCGTACGCAAAGCACTTGATAAACACACCGGCGATGTAGCTGATATTAATTTATGTTTAGTTGCCGCGTTAAATTCTGCCGGGGTAAAAACCGAAGCCGTTTTACTGTCAACACGTGGTAATGGGCTAATAAACAGATTATACCCAGTAGAAAATGAATTTAATTATATAATTGCCAAAGCTAATATTGGCACCGAAGTTTACCTGCTTGATGCCACCGACCCCATGCTGCCATTTGGTATGTTACCTTTAAAATGCCTTAACGACCAGGGACGGGTAATGAGCTTTGACAAGCCATCGTACTGGGTAGATCTTGTAGCCAATCAAAAAAAATCGAGCACAAGCGCGCTTGACCTTACTTTGCAGCCAAATGGTAAATTAAAAGGGACTATTACCACTTACTCCATCGGTTACGAAGCTTATGAAAAACGAAAAGCCATTAAAAAGTTTAATACCCTTGATGAATTTGTTGAGAACCTTGACGAAAAGCTGGGCAAAATAAAGATCCTTAAATCAAACATTAGTAATTTGGATAGCCTTGATAAACCACTTGGCGAACAGTATGAAGTAGAAATTGACCTTTTCGATAATTTAAACCATAACAGATTGGCCTTTAACCCGGTTATCATTAACAGGTACGTAACAAACCCTTTTAAACTGGAAGAACGCAATTATCCGGTAGATTGGGGCATGCCATCAAGCAGCCGTTATATGTTAGTTATGCACCTGCCCGATGGTTATGGCATTGAAAGTTCACCGCAAGGCGCGGCAATAAGCTTGCCTAATAAGGGTGGTAAATTTATGACCGAATTTAAGGGTGAGGGTAACATTTTCACTTACTCTAACGTGATACAGCTCGATAAATCTATCTACGCGCCCGAGGAGTACCCCTATTTAAAAGAATTATACAACAAAATAATAGCTTCTGAAAAAGCAGAAATAGTGTTCAGGAAAAAGTGATGAGAAAAATTTTTACAGTTTTATTATTGTTGGTGACAACGCTGGCAAACGCCCAGGTTAATTATGATGTAAGCCTGATACAAAAAGACCTGTTGCCCTATGCAAGCGCGGTAATAAGGGATCAAAGCGTATATACCGAAGTAAAAGATAACAACACGTTATACCATATAAAGACCGCTATAACTGTACTAAACAAAAACGGCGATGACATTGCACACATTGCGGTTTGGTATGATAAAAGCAATGTTATAAAAAGCATAAAAGGCACCACCTATAACGAGTTTGGTAAACTTACCGGCAAATTTTCAGAAAAGGATTTTGAGGATGTGAATGGCGCCAATGATTTTTCTTTATTTGAAGATTCGCGCGTAAAGCATTTTATACCATCAATAGGTTCGTACCCTTATACCATAGAATATGAGTATGATGTTAAATCAAAGCAAACCTTGAACTTCAGAGATTGGGAACCTAATCCACACACTGGCCTCGCGGTTGAAAAAAGCTCTTTCACATTTGCCTGCAAGCCCGATTTCAACATCAGGTACAAAGAAATAAATATGCCTGTTAAGGTTAACATTGGAACAAATAAAGATGGCCTTAAAACTTACACCTGGCAGGTAAACAACCTTAAAGCTTTAAGGGCCGAGCCATATAGCCCACTTAGCGAAACTTACCTTAGCAGGGTAAAAATAGCCCCTCAAAACTTTGTGTATGCCGGTATAGCGGGTTCTTTCACCAACTGGGACCAACTTGGCCGCTGGAGTTATGATAAGTTGCTGGTCAACAGGCAGGCACTCCCGCCACAAACTATTGAACAGGTAAAGGAATTAACCGCCGGTATTACAGATATTAAGCAAAAGGCTAAAAAGATATATGAGTATATGCAGGGTAAAACCCGGTATATAAGCGTGCAGGTGGGTATCGGAGGATACCAACCCTTTTTAGCTGCAGATGTAGATAAGCTTAATTATGGCGATTGTAAAGCTTTGGTAAATTATACCCAGGCATTATTAAAAGCTGCCAATATCGATTCCTGGTATTGTGTGGTTTATGGTGATAATAGCAAGGTAAGCATGCTTAATGATTTTGCCAGTATGAACCAGGGTAACCATGTAATACTTTGCCTGCCCATAAAAAATGATACTACTTATTTGGAATGTACCAGCCAAAAAATCCCCTTTGGCTTTTTAAGTGATTTTACTGATGACCGTAACGTACTGGCATGCACCCCAGAAGGCGGCAAACTATTACATACTCCAAAATACACATCGCAAGATAACGTGCAAACACGTAAGGCTGGTTTTATAATTGACAAAGATGGTGCCCTTAGTGGTAATATGGTTACCATTTATAAAGGCACACAGTATGACAATCCCGAAGAATTAGTTGGTGAGCCGTTAAACGAACAGGTGAAAACTTTGCAAAAAATGTATACAAATATCAGTAACCTTAGTATAGAGAAACTGGATATTAAGCAGGATAAAAAACAAATACCTGTTGCTACCGAAAGTATAAAACTAAGCGCGCGCGATTTTGCATCGGCAGATAATGATAAGCTTTATTTTGCTTTAAACCCTCTAAACAAACAGCGAAGCATTCGCGATGTACGCAACCGTACCAACCCTGTTTACATTAACCGGGGTTATACAGATGAAGATGAAATAGTTTATACCTTACCCGCCGGTTATCATCCGGATATGGAACCTTTAAATATAAACCTGAATAAGCCCTTTGGGAAATTTAAAATGAGCGCCACTGTAAGCGATGGCAAATTGATATATAAACGCCGTATGGAATTGATTGATGGCACTTATGATAAAAATAGTTACCATGACCTTGTTGAGTTTTACCAGACAGCTGCCGATGCTGATAGTTATAATGTAACGCTGGTGAAAAATTGATCAGCTAAAAATAATGATACCCAAAATAATGCCAACTATCATGATCACATACAGCATTATTTCGGTTCCGGCATAACGCTTATATTTAGTCCAGAAAGAGTAATCGCTTTTTTGCTTTGACATCAGCACAAAACTATAAATTATATTTAAGAAGTTCAGGCTGATTAATTACCTGTACGTTATAACAAAGGCTAATATTGATTGCTCATTATAGCTCAACTATGAACTACTCTGTCTGCGCCGAGGTTGTTAGATCGGTAACTGAACCTCCACGCGAGAAAAATTTGTAGATGCCATTATCATGCAGCCTGGCTATCATTACGCCTTTTCGTGTACTGGCGTGTACAAAATAACCATTTTGCAGATACACCCCAACATGGCTAAATTGCTTACCATCAAAATCGAAGAATACCAGGTCACCTTCTTTTAACTCTTCTTCGTACTTACGCTTAATTACCAAAACTTGTTTACTGGTCATACGCGGAATAGTAATACCATATACTTGTTGTTCAAGTAAAGAAGCAAGGCCCGAGCAATCTATACCGTTTTTATCTAAGCCCCCAAAACGGTAAGGTGTACCATACCATTCTTCAATGAAGCTATATAACCTACCGTTTTGTATTTCGCTACGGTTCACCTCCATAAAAATGGAATATTTTTCTGCGATATCCTTATCGGGCTTAACCATAGAATATGGGGCGCTATTCCCATTCTTAACTGTAAACTTTTTTGAATGGCAGGCTGATAAAATAATAGTCGCGGCAAAAACCAAAAGCACCCGGGAATAGCGTGGTAATAACATGGCCTAAAGATATCTGCAAACGCTTAAATGTTACAACAGATGTTTTAAACATTTCAACAATCAATAACGCAATCTGTACAAAAGCAATACCTTCTCTATTTTTCGATATAAATAAAATGTGTATCAAAACGGCCGTCGGTAATGGTTACTTTTTCGCCTGCTGAATTAACGGCTATAAATGAAAAGGTTCCGGAAAAAATTTTATTTTCATCATCAGCTTTTGAAAAGCTGACAGTACCATTGTTTGTTGCGTTCGTTTGGTAAATATTTTCAGTTGCGGCCCCATCTGTATATTTGCCGGCCCAGTGCGAAAAAGTCATATTATTTAAAGTATATGAATTTTTTTCAGCAAGTTTACTCACGATCGGTAAACTTATCTGTATTGTATTCTTGCCTGCATCAATAGCCGTTAAAGTAAAATTGTAGTAATCCGGGTAATTATTATCATGGGAATATATACACTCTGTTATTTTCCCTATAAATGCCTTGCCTTTAACTATCGCCCCAAATGTACCGGCACCAATTGCAGTAACCTGGGGTAACTTTGTTATTTCGTCAACAGGAGCTTCAATAACCTTTGCATCTTTTTTACAGGCTACCATAGCCACGACAAGCAGCGTGGTAACTATAAAAGTTCTTCTTAAAATCATTGTGTTAATGGGTTTACAGGTTTAAGGTATTTTGATCGAAAATCACTATTTAAGTCAAAGATCGCACAACCTATCCCTTTATCACCCTTTGTATCTCATCCAGCTTCATTAAAGCTTCAACAGGGGTCAGGGTATTTACGTCAAGGTTATTCAGGGTATCGCGGATTTTAACCAGTACCGGGTCATCTATCGAGAACATTTGCATTTGTACGGCCTGTTTCTGCACCTTACGGATGCTTTCCTTTATATGTTCGCCGCCAGTACGTTCGTTTTCCAGCTTCTTCAATATCTCATTAGCCCTGCTCAATACCTTTTGCGGCATACCGGCCAATTTGGCTACGTGAATACCAAAACTATGCTCGCTGCCACCGGGAACCAATTTACGCAGGAAAATGATCTGCTGGCCAACTTCCTTAACCGATACGTTATAATTTTTGATACGATTAAAGCTGTTGCTCAGCTCGTTCAACTCGTGATAGTGGGTAGCGAAAAGCGTCTTAGCCTTTGCGGTTGGGTGGTTATGCAGGTACTCTCCTATCGACCAGGCAATAGAGATACCATCATAAGTTGATGTACCACGACCGATCTCATCCAGCAAGATCAGGCTGCGGTCGCTTAGGTTATTGAGGATACTGGCCGTTTCGTTCATCTCCACCATAAAGGTAGATTCGCCCGACGACAGGTTATCTGATGCACCCACCCTGGTAAATATCTTATCAACCAAACCAATAGAAGCCGCTTTGGCCGGTACAAAACAACCCATTTGCGCCATTAGTACAATAAGGCCGGTTTGCCTTAGCAAAGCCGACTTACCCGCCATGTTGGGGCCTGTAATAATAATGATCTGCTGCGATTCCGAATCCAGAAAAACATCATTGGTGATGTACTCCTCGCCCAGCGGCAGGTTCTTTTCTATTACCGGGTGGCGGCCGCCTTTTATATCCAGGACACGGCTGTCGTTCACATCCGGCTTAACGTAATAGTTTTTGATAGATATGGTGGCAAAATTCAGCAGCACATCTAAACGGGCTACCAGGATAGCATTCAGCTGGATGGGTTTAATATATTCGGCAAGGGCGTATAGCAGGTCGTTATAAAGTTTGGTTTCCAGTACCAATATCTTTTCTTCGGCACCTAAAATTTGTTCCTCGTATTCTTTCAGTTCGGGGGTTATATAGCGTTCGGCGTTTACCAGCGTTTGCTTGCGGATCCACTCTGAAGGCACCTTACCCCGGTGACTATGGGTTACTTCCAGATAGTAGCCAAACACATTATTGAACGATACTTTTAGCGATGGGATGCCTGTGGCTTCCGCCTCGCGTTTTTGGATCTCCAATAGGTAACCTTTACCACCAAAAGCTATTTTACGCAGCCTGTCCAGTTCTTCATTGATACCCTCGTTCATCACCGAACCTTTTACCATCATAACAGGTGGTTCGGGGTGCAGTTCGCGGGCAATTCTTTCACTAATGGATACGCAGGGATTTAGCTGTTCACCAATCGCCTTCATCGGTTCGCTTGCGGAACCTTCGGTTAGCTTTTTGATGCTTTCAATAGCGATCAAAGCTTTCTTCAACTGGCAAACCTCGCGCGGGTTAGCTTTTTGCAGGCCAATTTTTGAGATCAGCCTTTCCAGGTCACCAATCTGGCGGATCTGGTTTTGCAGGGTTTCACGCAGCTTTTCCTGCTCTATCAGGTATTCAACCACACCAAGGCGGTCGTTAATAGGTTTGATCTCTTTAAGCGGCATTACTATCCACCTGCGCAGCATACGTGCACCCATAGGTGAACAAGTATGATCAAGCACATCAACAAGGGTTAGCGCGTTCTCGTTATTAGAACCCACCAATTCCAGGTTACGAATGCTGAACCTATCCAGCCACAGGTACCTATCCTCTTCTATCCTGCCAATGGCCGATATATGTTGCAGGTTACGGTGCTCGGTCTCGTTAAGGTAATGCAATGCTACACCGGCGGCTACAATACCCAGGTTCAGCTTATCAATACCAAAACCTTTTAATGATTTTACACCGAAATGCTTTAGCAGCGTTTCTTGCGCGTAATCGCCACTGTAGGGCCATTCGTCGAGGGTGTAGGTATAAAAACGGTCACCGTAGGTATCTTTAAAATCGTGCTGGCGGCTTTTCGGGAATATTACCTCGCTGGGCGCATAACTTTGCAGCAGCTTGTCTATATAACTTGTACTGCCTTGCGCGGCAATGAACTCGCCTGTAGAAATGTCCAGCAAGGCTATACCAACGCTATTTTTTTCGAAGTATAGCGAAGCCAGGTAGTTATTACTTTTTTGCTGCAGTATGTTATCGCTGGTGGCAACACCAGGGGTAACCAGCTCGGTAACACCGCGTTTAACAATTGTTTTGGTGGTTTTTGGATCTTCCAGCTGGTCGCAGATGGCTACCCGCTGACCGGCACGAACCAGTTTAGACAAATAGGTATCCAGCGAGTGGTGCGGGAAACCTGCCAATTCAATATGCGTACCCACCCCATTACCACGGCGTGTAAGTACAATACCTAATATGCCCGAAGCCTTTATAGCATCCTGACCGAAGGTTTCATAAAAATCGCCCACGCGAAACAGCAGCAAAGCACCAGGGTACTTAGCCTTAATAGTATTATACTGCTGCATTAAAGGGGTTTCTTTTGTTTCGCTCTTAGCCAAGGGATTTGCTGTAATTAATAATCGGCTAATTTAATTGATTGAATGCGGATTACAGGGATTGTGGAAAAGTTAAACTTTGTGGATTCCATTTTAATCGCTTTGTTCCACTTTTTGTTTAAATGGGACGCCCAAAAAAGGCAAATTTAGGCCTATAAACGACTTTGAAACGACCTATAAACGACAAAAAACTACTTCACAAACTCAACCAGGTACTCAGATACATAATCGTTCTTTGCATTATCGTTATCTTTATAAAACAACCTTGCGTGCTGCCCTAATTTTACCGACGAGTACTCATTATCTTTATTAGCTGCCGAATTAATAGGCTGCAAAGATGGATACCATAACGTATGCCCCTCCTTTTTTGCCAGCAACTTAGGCTTGCTCCATCGCTGCGAATTGTTTGCCAATCCAAGGTCCCGGTTTTTATTGAAAGAGATATAAACGCTATTCCCTTTCCATGACGGCCCTTCGGCCTTGGCCATTAACATAACCCAGGCATTTAAATAGGTGTTCCAACTTACCGATGGCCCCCAGTAATATTTAGCTGTTGGGGATGATGTTGGTCCGCCGCCTTCTGCAAGCGGGATTTGTATTGATGATACAGGCTTGCCCACACCGTTATAAGGCACATTAAACCCTTTACCATCCCATCGTTTAGCTTTCCCTTCGGGATGATCCAAATCTGTTAATAATATGCGTGCTACACTAATGCACTGTCCTTTCCACTCGTTATTAGGGTTATAAGTAGCCTGATCATAGGTGCCCGGGTAACCATATTCGCCATAAAACAGATAAAGATATTCACCGCTGGCAACCGCCGATGGATCGCCGGTACCGCCCGCGAAATTGATGGCCGTATTATTTGGCTTAAGTATCATTCGGGGTTGTTCATCTTCAATAAATATCCTACGGTTAACCCAGCTTTTGCCACCGTTTACAGATCTCATTATCCCTATGCGGCATACTGCCGAAGCTGTTGCCGGCCCTCTTAACCCCTCGGGCCATTTTTCATTTTTATATCCTTTACC
>NZ_JAQBOI010000318.1 GCF_028288105.1 Mucilaginibacter sp.
CTTATTAATTGGCATAAGCTATTTTAATTATAAATTAAATATACTGCTGTGGATAGCGTAATTTCAACTCACCAGTAGATTATACGAACTCCTTTTTGACTACAACAACAGTAGATTTGGCTACACCCGCTCTTTTGTTGTTACTGACCTTGTTAGATCAAAACCAAGGAGATGAAAATTATAATAACAGGTTCATTAGGGCACATCAGCAAGCCACTAACCGAAGAGTTGGTGCAAAAAGGACATGCGGTTACGGTTATCAGCAGTAACCCCGAAAAGCTGATTGAAAAGGCAAAGGAAAGGTTATACACCACCGGTTTATCGGTAAGTGAAATTGCATACGAATTAGGTTTTGAACACCCGCAATCGTTCAGTAAATTATTCAAGACAAAAACCAACCTTTCCCCGTTGGAGTTCAGGCAGTCGTTTAATTGATGGGGGAAAGGAGCCATTTATGCACTTTTTACCACAAATTAATCGCCAAAAAACGACTCTCAAACGTCCAAAAACAATCACAAAAAACCAACGAAAAATCAGTTGACCAATTTTCCACTCAAATCCACTTTTCTTGCAAACGGATTTAAAAACCGGTTGGCCAGCACGGCAAACTCGCGGCGGGTAACGGGGCGGTTGGGGTTGAAGTCGGTGGTGAAATGGTAGTAAGTTTTCCAGGCTTTTTGGGTTTCGAGCTGCAGGTTCCTGGGGTCGCGCAGGGTCATCTCACTGATATAGGATAACAGGTTGCCAATGGTGAACAGCTCGCCCGGGTTCTCCTTGTTAAACCATAAAAACGACCGGGAGTAGATCTCGTTCAGGAAAGGTTTTATCTCGGCAGTATGCACGGTGCTATCGGGCACAAACAAAACCTGCGCGCTGTTGCCGGTTGTTTTTTGGATGCCCTGCAGCATACCTGTTGCGCCTACCTGTTGTATGGCGCGATAATCGCGATCGGTGGTTTTAATATCGGCAAAGGGCATCAGCATGCCTTTAAAATCCAGGATCTCGCCCTGTATCACACGGGGCTGTAGGTTTTTGGTGGTAGTTTCAAAAAATATGCAATAAGCGGCGGTTGCGCCAACGCCTTGTCCAAGCGTCATCTGTACACTTGGGTAAGTAATGCTGCCGTTAACCAAATGCGTAACCGACATAGCCTTCTCCGTCACCAGCAAATTATCCTGATCTTTCACCACCACGGCACCAAGCGGGATAGAGTAGGCGGGGAAGGGCGGGTAGCTTATTTGAGGTGCACCCGCCACGCTGTAGTGCTGGCCCGGCATGGCATCGCTCACGGCAATACTGGTGCGGTACAATTTAGAACCGCGGCTGTAGGGAGTATAAATATCATCAAGCATCATCCGCACCACACCTGCCGAACGGCGGTTCTCGCGGATAAAAGGGATATAAGGGAGGTGGTCGGGCGTTTTAAAATCATCGGTAAGGCCAAGGTTTTTATAGCCCAGTTCCGTTTGCAGGTAATAGATGAGCCCGAGCGTACGCAGCCTTGCCTTGCGGAAGGTTGCCTCGCGGTTCTCGGGTTTCAGGTCGTCGCTGGTAACGGAGTATTGGTTGGCGCAGTCGGCCCATTTTATCATGTACTTATCGTTTGGCAACTTTGCCGATGCCAGCAGCTTCTTAATATCTGTGCTTTTAAGGCAGCCATATTGCGCGGCGTTATAACCCTCGGGTTTGGGGATGGTATGGTCGGTGCTGCGGCCATAATCTTTCAGGATGGTAATGTAGCTAATGTCCTGTATCTGGTTGGTAGCGTTTGGGGGCGCAAGGGCTTCTTTGGTATCAGCCCTGCTATCAAAACCCGATGTGAGCAACACACCTGCATCGGCAACCACGTCGCCCAGTTCGGTGGCATCAACCACCAGTTTGGCTTTTATGGTAACAGGTTTGCCATCTATGGTAACGGTTACTTCCCAGCCGGTGCCGTCCTTTTTAATAGCAGTAAAAGGGGTATTCATTTTTACAGTAAGGTTTTTCACCGTATCGGTTATCTTTTTGAGGATGGCCGCGCCGGTATAGGGTTCAAACACCAGCGGGGCGTTGCGGGTGGTATCGTAGCCAAGCCGGGGTTTGTAAAATTCGCGTACATGGTTCCTAAATTCAGCGTAAATGCCCGATGCCAGGTTACGGTTACCTTCCAGTATGCACATACCGCCGCTGGTCATGCTGCCGCCCAGCCAGGGGCCTTGTTCAATCAGCATGGTTTTTACTTTACTGCGGGCGCTTTGTATGGCCGCGGCAACACCGCTGGCGCCACCGCCAATAACCAGTACATCGGTGCGGATGGTTTCGGCAAAGCCCGCCGAACATTTAAGCAACAGGCAAATCAGGAGGAATTTTTTAAGCATCTTAAAGCAAAACAACAGTAAAACGCTAATTTAGCCCAATTCCTTATGGAACAATAAAATTATATCTATATCCACCAAAAACACCATGACAGACGAACAAATGCGCTTCCCGATAGGGAAATTTACGCCGCCGGTATCTTATACAGATGATGATATGCGCCGTTGGATCCACGATATTGCCACCCTGCCGGGCCGCATTCGCGAAGCTATTATTGGTTTAACCTATCAGCAGTTGGATATCCAATACCGTACCGGCGGCTGGACATTGCGACAAGTTGTGCACCACGTTGCCGATAGCCACATGAACTCGCTCACCCGTTTTAAACTGGCGCTTACCGAAGATAACCCTACCATAAAACCATACGATGAGGCTGCCTGGGCCATACAACCAGATTACCGCTTGCCTGTTGAGCCATCGCTAAAAATGCTGGAAGGCATCCATCAGCACATGATAGCCCTGTTCGAAAGTTTCAGCGAAGACCAATGGAACCGCACCTTTGTACACCCGGAATCGGGCAGTGTAACCCCGCTAAAAAAGAACCTGGCCCTGTATGCATGGCATGGTAACCATCACTTGGCCCATTTAACAGAAACTATTAAAAAGTTTAAGTAGGAAGCCTCACCCCGGCCCTCTCCGAAGGAGAGGGAGGAAGACAGATTTAAAGCCTTCTCCTTTGGAGAGGGTTGGGTGAGGCTTTTTTGGGCGTTGCCTTCGGCCCAGGCTTTCCGCTCATACGCGCACAGGCCTTAGGCTCGGGGCCGGTATCCACTGCAATCCCTAACGCGGAAGCGGCGTGGCGGGAGACGCGAAGTATCGCGTCTCTACATTATCATATCCCGTAGAGACGCGATACTTCGCGTCTTTAACAAGATACAAGTAGCGCCCCTGCTACAAAATCCGATCCTTCGTCATTGTTAAAACCGGACAGCTCATGTTCGCTTTCGTTACAATCATGAGGGTTTTTATCTTATATTTATCTGTATGTCAATATGTTATAAGCATGGAACAGCAATTGCGGGTGTTGATCTACTTTGAACAACTATACATTCCATATCAATCTATATGACCTGGTCTCGCTGGGAACGATATTTACCGGGCTCAATTTTGCCGTGTTGTTAGGGTTCACCAAAAAGACCAATAGAACTGCGAACCGGTTTCTTGCCCTGGCGCTGGTTGTGATGATTTTGTGGCTGGTCGGTATTTCAGCTATTGATATCCGGCTGCCGCTGCAATTTTCATTGGCATTGGGCCCCCTCATGTATTTTTATGTATTAAAATTAACGCGGCCCCAATATAAATTTAGCCGGATGGATTTACTGCATTTCATCCCGGCACTGCTGGAACAAGTGCTGCTGCTGAACCCGGTATTGCAGTTGCTGACGCTTATTTCGGTTATTACTTACTTGTATTGTGCTCACAGGCTGATAGAGCGCTTTTACCGGCGCATGAAATTTAATGAGGGCGACCGGCACAGGTACCAACTGCGCTGGCTACATATATTACTAAAGGGTTTTGGCCTGCTGTGGCTATTGTGGCTACCTTTTACCGCTGTAGATTATTTTTATTACCATCATCAATCAGGTATACAGGCTTATTATTCTTTTTATCTCTGCTTAACAGTGATGCTGACCGGGATAGCTGCCACTGCTTATTTAAGGCAGGAGGTGAGCACGCCGTCAAATATACCCGTGTTTTTAAAACCATCGCCACCGGCAGAGCTTAAACAAA
Organism: Mucilaginibacter sp.; assembly: GCF_028288105.1. GTDB lineage: Bacteria > Bacteroidota > Bacteroidia > Sphingobacteriales > Sphingobacteriaceae > Mucilaginibacter. Next base: position 4,090 of record NZ_JAQBOI010000318.1, read on the forward strand.
AGGGTGCCTGGCTGAAAAACGTTGTGAAAACCAACCGGTATTATCAGGACCCTGAACTAAGTTTAAGCTCGTTAGCCGAAAAATTGGAACTGACAACGCACGAATTGTCCCGGGTGATTAATGTGGTGCTCAAAAAAAGCTTTAACGATTTCATTAATGAATATCGCGTTGCAGAGGTAGCCCGGAAAATGCAGGACCCGGCTAACGACCACATAACACTGCTGGGCATCGCATTAGAATCGGGTTTTAATTCTCAAAGCACGTTTACCCGCATTTTTAAGCAGATAACCGGGAAAAGCCCGGTGGGATATAAAAATGACCTGAAAAAAGATTGCCCACCTTATAATTTGGGCAGCGATGCCCGGCTTACCACGGTAATTTCGTATCATAAATCCACCCCGAAGTGGACAGTTGAGAAATTAAACCGCAACTTTATGTTTAGAAGTTATTTAAAGATCGCCTGGCGCAGTACGCTGCACAACAAAGTTTACAGCACACTAAATATCCTTGGCCTGGCAGCCGGCATGGCCGTGGCACTCCTAATAGGTTTATGGGTGACTAACCAATATTCGTATGATCGTTTTCTGCCAAACTATCAGCAATTATACCAGGTGGAGATGAACCTGACCTCGGAGCATGACGGCACGCATACCCAAACTTCCATAGCGCTGCCGCTGACTGATGTTTTAAGGAAAGAGATCCCCGGTATAAAATATGTTGCTGAAGCTGACAATGTAGGCCGCGTGAACCACGGCCTTTTGGTGGGCGAGAAAAAGCTGTACATGGAGGGAGGTGCCGTAGGGGCACAATTTTTCAAAATATTTCAATACCCCTTTATAAAAGGTAACGCCAATTCCGCGTTAAGGGATCTCTATTCGATAGTTTTAACCGAATCGACAGCAAAAACATTGTTTGGCGATGCCGACCCGATGGGGAAAAGTGTGCGGCTTGATAACTTGCAGAATATGACGGTGACGGGTGTTATCCGCGATATCCCTGCAAATGCTACACTACAATTCCATTACCTGATACCTTTTGCTTACTCAGAAGCTACCCAGGACTGGATCAAAGAAGGACGCACCAAGTGGACTTACAATTCATTCTCTGCCTATGTGGCGCTGGAGCCGGGTGTGACTTACCAGCAGATTGCCCCTAAGATCAGGGATATCGTGAATAAAAGAAGCCCGGAGATGCGAACCGCAAAGCCTGAAGTGATCATGCATCCTTTAAAGGACTGGCATTTATATAACGATTTTAAAAATGGCAAAGCTGTTGGCGGCTTTATAGAATATGTGCGTTTATTCAGTATCATCGGTATGCTGGTATTGGCTATAGCCTGCATCAATTTCATGAACCTTTCCACTGCCAGGTCCGAAAAGCGGGCGAGGGAAGTCGGCGTACGCAAAGCCATCGGCTCGGCGCGTATCGATCTGATTTACCAGTTTTTGCTGGAGTCTGTCCTCATCACTTTTATATCGTTCCTGCTGGGTTTGCTGCTGGTTCAGCTGGCTTTGCCGGCATTTAATTCGCTAACGGGCTCTGCTGTCTATATTCCTTTTGGCCATATCGGTTTCTGGGGTATTATGATCGTGTTTGTGCTTTTCACCGGTTTAATAGCGGGGAGCCGGCCGGCGTTTTACCTGTCTGCGTTTAACCCGGTTAAGGTGCTAAAGGGCAGCATCCAGATGGGCCGGTGGGCATCCATGCCAAGGAAGGTGCTGGTGGTGGTGCAGTTTACCTGTTCCATAGCGTTGATCATCAGCACGGTGATCGTTTACCAGCAGATACAATATGTGAAGAACCGGCCGACAGGTTACAGCGCCGACAGGCTGATGATGACCGACATGAACAGTGGCCTTTCTCAGAAATATGAAACGTTGAAAAACGACCTGCTGGCTTCGGGATTTGTGGAGAGCGTAGCCTCGTCCACGTCACCCGCCACACAAGTGTCCAGCCATTTTATGCTGGAAGACTGGCCGGGCAAAAATGCAGGCGATGAAAATGTGAACATCGGCGCGATATGGGTATCTGACAGCTATTTTAAGACATTGGGGATGGCCTTTGCCGGTGGGCACAATTTTACGGGCGAATGGAAAAGCGATACACTGAATGTGATAGTGAATGAAGCGATGGTTAGGCGTATCGGTTTGAAAGACCCAGTTAATCAACTGATAACTATTAATTTCAATAAAAAACCGGTAAGGATCATTGGCGTGGTGAAGGATGCGCTGATGGAGTCGCCTTACAGCCCGGTGGCGCCCGCCGTTTTCGGGCATAACCCCTTCGGGTTTGTGATGACATACCGGCTGGCGAAAAACGTAAGTATACCTGCCGCTATCGGCAAGATCGGTAAGATATTTGGCAAATATAACCCGGCTTTTCCCTATGAGTACAAGTTTGTGGATGACGAATATGCGCACAAGTTTAACCTGGAGATGTTGGTGGGCAAGCTGGCGGGCGTGTTTGCCGGGTTGGCTATATTTATATCCTGCCTTGGGCTCTTCGGACTGGCCGCTTACGTTGCCGAGCAGCGCACAAAGGAGATTGGCATCCGTAAAGTGCTGGGTGCATCCATAGTTCAGGTTTGGCTGATGCTATCGCGCGATTTCATTGTGCTGGTGGTTATCAGCTGCGTTATTGCATCGCCGGTGGCGCTCTATTATCTGCACAATTGGCTCCAGCAGTATACCTACCGCGTTAGCATAGGCGTAGGGGTGTTCATCGCTTCGGGTATGGCGGCTATAGTTATTACCCTGGTCACCATTAGTTTCCAGGCGATAAAAGCGGCGCTGGCAAATCCTGTCAAAAGCCTGAGAAGTGAATGAACCGGGTAGCCTGTTAAAAAGTATTCAGGTCCATCAACGTGCGATCTGAGATTTAGTTGAAACACGAATGTGGTGCGTTCCGGGGCGAGATCCGGAATGCATTTTTTAGTTTTAATGCGTCAGATCTTCCTCCTTTTTACCAATATGATGTAAGTATAAAAACAAGTATCCTCAGCGGCGGGCTAATGTTTAGCATACACTTAGCAGGAAATATGCCGAAATAAATTGGGCGCGATGGGTTGGTTGTAAAACTAACAATATACCTTTGCCCTTATGGAAACCATAACCTGGAACGATTTTGAAAAGGTGGAACTGCGTGCCGGTACCATAGTGGAAGTGGCAGATTTCCCCGAAGCACGTAAACCGGCGTATAAGCTGATAGTTGATTTTGGCCCGCTGGGAGTGAAGCAAAGCAGCGCACAGATCACCAAACATTATACAAAGGAAGAACTGCACGGCAGGCAAATACTGGGCGTGGTGAATTTCCCGAAGAAACAGATTGCCAATTTTATGTCGGAGTTTTTGGTGACCGGCCTTGCCGACGAGAACGGCGATATTGTACTAACCGCTATTGATAAACCAGTGCCAAACGGCAGCAAACTAATATAATGCGATACATTACTTTTGACGATGAGCAGCCCGCCATATCCCCGGATGAGTTTTTTATGAATGAGGCCCTGAAGGAAGCGCGTCTTGCTTTAAAAGAGGATGAGATCCCCATTGGCGCTATAGTGGTTTGTAAAGGACAGATCATTGGCAGAGGGCATAACCTTACCGAACGGCTCAACGATGTATCGGCACATGCCGAAATGCAGGCCCTTACCGCTGCGGCCAATTATATGGGTGGCAAATACCTGCCTGAATGCACCTTGTATGTTACCCTTGAACCTTGTGTAATGTGCGCGGGGGCAAGCTACTGGTTCCAGATAGGGCGCATAGTTTTTGGGGCTTATGATACCCAGCGGGGCTTCGGCAGGCTAAACCAGAGCGTAACCCACCCCAAAACATTAATAACCGGCGGCATCCACGAGAACGAATGCTCGCAGCTGGTAAAAGGATTTTTTAAGAGTAAGAGGAAGTAAGATCAGAATTTGCAGGATTAATGAATTTACAGAATTCTGCTTATTTAAAAATTCTGCAAATTCTGATTCAGACAATTTGACATTTATATAGAACAATTACTTACCTCAAACCTTATATTTGCTACATCACGAATTCGTTTAACCTTAAATTTTAAATATTATGGCATTTACACTACCGGCGTTATCTTACGCTACCGACGCATTGGAACCGCATATTGATAAAGCTACTATGGAGATTCACCATGGCAAACACCACCAGGCTTATGTTACTAACTTAAACAAAGCTTTGGAAGGTAAGCCAGAAGCAGATAGTAAAATTGAAGACCTTATCAAAAACATCTCTAAGTTTCCGCCTGCCGTACGTAATAACGGTGGTGGCCACTATAACCACTCTCTATTTTGGACTTTGCTTTCACCAAACGGTGGCGGCGAGCCTACTGGCGCATTAGCCGATGCTATAAAAAGCACTTTCGGTTCATTTGCTGATTTCAAAACTAAAGTATCTGAAGCAGGTGCTACCCGTTTTGGATCGGGCTGGGCCTGGTTAATTGTTACTGCCGATAAAAAACTGGCTGTTACTTCAACCCCTAACCAGGATAACCCTTTAATGGATATTGCTGAAGTAAAAGGCACCCCGGTTTTAGGTATCGATGTATGGGAACATGCTTACTACTTAAAATATCAGAACCGTCGCCCTGATTACCTGGCTGCTATTTGGAATGTTATTAACTGGAACCACGTTTCAGAATTATATACTAAAGCTATCGCTTAATTTAAGCAGGCATTATATATTTAAAAGCGGCAGGTTAATAATCTGCCGCTTTTTTTATTTTTACCTTTACCATCATGTCATTGCGAGCGATAGCGTGGCCACCTCGTCGCATGCTATGCGTTCATGCGTTGGCTATGAGATTGCCGCGTCGCTACGCTTCTCGCAATGACATGTAGATATAATAGAGACCCTATGAAAGCCATCGTCCTTGAATCCGCAGAAAACCCTTTGGTTATAAAAGAAGTTGACAAACCTACACCCGGCCCGGGCGAGGTATTGGTGCAAATAAAAGCCGCCGCCCTAAACCGTCGCGATTATTGGATAACAGTTGGCAAATACGCCGGTATAAAATACCCCACCATTTTAGGTGCCGACGGCGCAGGTATTGTTGCCGAAGCCGGCGAAGGCGCGGGCGACTGGCTGGGCAAAGAGGTGATCATTAACCCATCCCATAATTGGGGCGAACACCCCGAGTTTCAATCGAAAGAGTTTAAAATATTGGGCCTGCCCGAAGATGGCACCATGGCCGAATATGTTTTGGTAAAAGCCGAATACCTATATCCAAAACCGGCACATTTAACATTTGAACAGGCATCCGCATTGCCATTAGCAGGGTTAACTTCTTACCGCGCGCTGTTCACCAAAGCCCATATAAAAAAAGGCGATAAGGTATTGGTGGTTGGCGTTGGCGCGGGCACGGGCTCGTTTTTGCTGCAGTTTGCTGTGGCGGCGGGGGCACAGGTATTTGTAACATCGGGCACGGGCGAAAAGATTGAACAGGCTAAGCTACATGGGGCATGCGCCGGTGTAAACTACAAAGCGCAAGACTGGGCGCAGGAGCTTAAACATTTCAGCGGCGGTGGTTTTGATATTGTGGTAGACAGCGCCCTTGGTCCGGATTTTGCTAAGATCCCCGACCTGTGTAATCCCGGGGGACGCATCGTATTCTTCGGTGGCACGGCAGGTAATATCCCCGAACTGAATGCAAGGCCGATATTTTGGAAACAGCTGCAAATATTAGGCACTACCATGGGCACACAGGAAGATTTTAAAGCCATGCTTGCCTTTGTGAACGAACATAAAATAGTACCCATAGTTGATGAAGTATTCCCGCTGGCTGATGCAAAAAAAGCGTTCGACAAAATGTGTGCAGCTAAACAGTTTGGTAAATTAGTGATCAAGATCTGATTAGATGCTGCAATTACGTGTTGATGAAATAAAATGGGAATTACCGGATACGGCCACTTTTTATTTGGTTGAAGTGGATGGGCATAATGTGCCTTATAAAGCGGGGCAATTTCTTACCCTTGTATTTAACCATCATAACCAGGAAATTCGGCGTTCGTATTCTTTAAGTTCATCGCCGGATGATGACCGGTTGGCCATTACCGTTAAGCGGATCACCAATGGCGAGATCTCTCGTTTTTTGCTTACAAAGGTTAATGTTGGCGATGTATTGACCGTTGCCCAACCTGCCGGGGTTTTTACCGTTAATAATTATCAGTCAAAAAAAGACATTCTGTTTTTTGCGGCAGGCAGCGGTATTACGCCGGTATTCTCGCAGATCAAATACATCTTAAACAGGCCGGGGAAAAGTAAGCTGCACCTTATATATAGCAGCCAAAGCCAAGAAGCTATATTATTTAATAACGAGTTAAATGAACTGCTGAAACGCTATCCCGCAAGGTTAAATATTACTCATTTACTAAGCAATGATGCTAACCGCCTTACCAATATTATGGTTGAGCAATTGGTGAACGAGCAACTGGCGTTTGAGAAAGAAAGGACCGAATTTTATCTGTGCGGCCCATTTGTGTATATGCGGATGATCAGGCTTACGCTTTTGTATATGGGGATAGAGCCGCAACAAATCCATAAAGAAAATTTTGTGCTGGAAACGATACCCGTAACCGGCAGCCAAACCAATTATCCACCCAAAAACATCCGCATAAACTTTA
>NZ_JAQBOI010000010.1 GCF_028288105.1 Mucilaginibacter sp.
TACTGCGATTTTCATTTCAGCACATCGGCTAAGTATAAAGATGAGATGGTGCAGGCTCTTTTGAAAGAGATAACCCTGCAAAAAAGCTACCTTACTAATGAAACCATCCAAACTATTTACTTTGGCGGCGGCACACCATCGGTGCTTTCTGCTGATGAGATAATCGGCATTATTAACACCATTACCCAGATCCATACCGTTAGTGCCGATGCCGAAATAACCCTTGAGGCTAACCCCGACGATTTGGACCAGCAAAAGGTAAACGCCTTTAGGCATACGCCGGTTAACCGATTCAGCATCGGTATTCAATCTTTTTTTGATGAAGACTTGCAGTGGATGAACCGTGTACACCGCGCCAACGAAGCCGAAGCATCGGTAAAACGCGCGCAGGATGCCGGGTTCGAGAACATTACAGTAGACCTGATATACGGTTATCCCCTATTAACAGATATCAAATGGAAACATAATCTTAATAAAGTTTTTGAATTTGGTATCCCCCATGTATCAGCTTACAGCATGACAGTTGAACCGCAAACGGCGCTGGCAACTTTTATCAGTAAAAAGAAGCAGCCTGCCATGAGCGAGCAGCAAAGTGCCGAGCAGTTTAATATTATGCTTGATGCCATGCAGACCAATGGTTTTGAGCAATACGAGATCTCGAACTTTTGCAAGCCCGGCCAATATTCGCGCCATAACTCCAACTACTGGAAAGGCGTAAAATACTTGGGTATAGGCCCGTCGGCACATTCCTTTAATGGCGATACCCGCCAGTGGAACGTAGCCAATAATGCCAAATACATAAAAGCATTAACCGAAAACACCATCCCGGCAGAAATAGAAGTACTAACAGAAACCAACCGCCTGAACGAGTACATCATGACATCGTTACGTACCGTTTGGGGCCTTGATCTTGATAAGCTAAACGCCATTGCTTCCGGCGCATCAAATGAGCTTTTAAAAGCCGCACGGCCTTATTTTGACGATGGCAGCATCAACCAGAACGATAATATTATTACACTTACCCCACACGGTAAACTGTATGCAGATAATATTGCCGCCAGTTTGTTCTTTTGATAATTAAAACACTTAACTATAGCAAATAGTTGTTAGAATATCCCGTCCTTTAAAAAACCGCTTTAAATATTACGGCGTATCTTCTTTCAAATACCTAAAAACATGAAAAAATTAATCATCGCGGCAATTGCATTAGCAGCTATTACAATTGCGCCAAACACGTACGCTCAAACAAAAATGGTAGGTGGCGCGGCCATGTATCCAACAAAAAACATTATTGAAAACGCGGTAAATTCAAAAGACCACACCACATTGGTTTCGGCTGTTAAAGCTGCGGGTTTGGTACAAACCTTACAATCTGCCGGGCCGTTCACCGTATTTGCACCAACTAACGAGGCTTTTAATAAACTGCCAAAAGGCACGGTTGAAACCCTGGTTAAACCAGAGAATAAAGCAACCCTTATCAAAATATTAACCTACCATGTTGTTTCGGGTAAAATTAGCGCGGCACAGCTTATGGCAAAAATTAAAGCCGGTAAAGGCACAGCCGAATTGAATACCGTTAGCGGTGGCATATTAAAGGCCATGATACAAGGCGGAAAAATATACCTGGTTGACGAAAAAGGCGGAAAAAGCTGGGTAACTATTGCTGATGTTAACCAAAGCAACGGCGTTATACATGTAGTAAATACCGTGCTGATGCCTAATTAAAAAGTTGGCAGTTGGCAGTTGGCAGTTGGCAAAAATAGATAAGCGCGGTGCAAACTGCCAACTGCCAACTAAAATTAAACAAGGCCCGGTTGCAAAAGCGCCGGGCTTTATTTTTGTGAAAAAGTACGGTTGAGTGCTTTTTACACCATTGTTTATTTAAAGAAGCTTAATTTTGCATCGCAATTGCATAACATAACGTTAACCTGTAATAGGTTTTTAATATGTTATTTTGATACCTTTTAGGTAACATTAATGTCTTTTATAAAAAAACGATTGGTAAGATATGAGCTTTATACTGCACCCCATAGATACTGTTGAAAACATAAGTCCGGAGGATTTTAAGAAGAACTACCTTGACCCGCGCCGCCCGTTGGTTATAAAAGGCATGACCAAAAGCTGGCCGGCCCGCGAAAAGTGGACACCCGGGTATTTAAAAGAAGTGGTAGGCAAAAAGGTGGTGCCTTTGTACGATAACTCAAAAGCAGATCCATCAAAGCCTATCAATTCATCGGCAGCAGAAATGCCTTTTGATGAATACATTGATCTGATAAAGTCGCAGCCAACCGAGCTACGTATCTTCTTCTTTAATATATTTAAACAGGCTCCGCAACTGCTTGATGATATTGTTTTCCCTAAAGATCTGATGGGTGGTTTCCTGGAAAGTATGCCATCTATGTTTTTCGGCGGCTCAAATTCGGTTACCTTTTTACATTACGATATCGACCTTCCGCATATATTCCATACACATTTTGGTGGCCGCAAACATGTAATATTGTTCGAGAATAAATGGAAGCGCCGTTTATACTGCATCCCTAACGCCACCTACGCGCTGGAGGATTATGATGTACTAAACCCCGATACCAAAAAATTTCCGGCCCTTGAAGGCGTGGAAGGCACCGAGGTATTCCTGGAACATGGCGATACCCTGTTTATGCCAACCGGATACTGGCACTGGATGAAATATATTGATGGCTCTTACTCGTTAAGCTTACGCGCCTGGGATGCATCCATTACCCGCAAAGCAGCAAGCATTTATAACCTGGCCGTAAAAGGCGGTATAGATAGCCTGCTGAAAATGGCTTTCAAAGAAAAATATGCCAAATACCGCGAGCAACTGGCCGTTAAATGGGCCGAGAGGGAATTAGCCGCGGGGAAACCGTATTAGAAACGTATTATTGATTTATTGTACTTTTGTTCATAACATCTTTAAATGATTTTTCGAGATGAACTAATAGTTCAGCAAACCCGATAGGTTTAGACATAAAATAATTCATTCCTGCCTTTAGGCATTTGATTTTATCTTCTGGCATTGCGCTGGCAGTCATAGCTATGATCACTGGTTGATGATTGCCTTCCTGCCTTATCTTGTGTGTTGCTTCCAATCCATCTAATTCCGGCATTTGCACATCCATCAATATCAGGTCAAACTTTTCCATTTGGGTAATATCAAACGCTTCGCGGCCATTACTTACAATAAATGGTTGATAACCAAATTTCTTTAACACCTGCTTAATAACATTTTGGTTAATAATATTATCTTCTGCAACCAATATTTTCATCGGAAACTTGGTTGCAAACTCTGCAGATATAACCTCACCACCCTGTTGTATAGGGTTGGATTGTGCCACTTCCTGTATTTGATTTGCCTGGCAAACCATACTAAAAACAACTTTTGTTCCACTGTTCACTGCACTTTCAATGTTCATTGACCCACCCAAAAGCTCAACAAGCTTTTCACAGATCACCAAGCCTAAACCTGTACCTCCATATTTACGTGTAGTTGAAGAATCGCCTTGTGAGAAAGGCTTAAATAAACGTGATAGTTTATCAGGTGAAATTCCTACACCTGTATCATTTACTTCAAAAGACAGCTTTAAATTATCGCTATCCTGGTTAAGTAAATTAACATTTATAGTTACCTGGCCTTGTTTAGTAAATTTTAGAGCGTTACCCGCAAGATTTATCAAAATTTGCTTTAGCCTTAACTTATCGCTTATAATTTCATCAGGAACGTTTTTGTCAATACCGTAAGTTAGTTGAATATTTTGTTTGGCTGCCTGCCCGTTAAAAAGCTTTGATACCTCCTCTATGCACTGTTGCAAATGAAATTTATGAATATCAAGAACCATTTCACCCGATTCGATCTTCGAGAAATCCAGGATATCATTGATCACATTAATTAAACTCTCGCCACTAATACGGATTGTATCAGCATACTCCCGTTGTTCCGGGTCAAGTTTGGTTTCGCAAAGTAATGCAGCCATACCCATAACTCCGTTCATGGGTGTCCTTATTTCGTGGCTCATAGTAGCTAAAAAAATGCTTTTTGCTTTGTTTGCCCGTTCGGCCTCCATTCTTGCTTTAAGTTCTTGCTCCCGCTGATCTCTAAGTTCTTCTGATTGTGCCTGCAGCTCTTCATTAATTGCTGTTAACTCTTCTGATTGTTCTTGCAACTCATCTGCCTGTTTTTCTATTTCGGCAGTGCGTTGTTTTACGATCTTTTCAAGCATCTTTTTTGTTGTATGTATATGATGCACACGATATTTGTAATAGCCGTATAAAACACCAGCCAAGGTTAAAGCCACAAGGCATTTAAACCACCAGGTCATCCAAAAAGGGGCTATGATCGTAATTTTGATCTGTGCCGGTAACGTGTTCCACACACCATCGTTATTTGCTGCTTTTACTTTAAATACATACTCCCCCGGGTTCAGATTGGTATATGTGGCTTTGCGTTGTGTGCCTACATAATTCCATTCTTTTTCAAACCCCTGTAACTGGTAGGCATACCTATTTAAGCCGGGTATAGTAAAGTTTAAAGCCGTGTACTCTATTGTAAATACAGATTGTTTATAGTTAAGTCTTATCTCTTTTGTTTGTGTTATTGATTGCCTTAATACTGAGTTTTTACCAACGGCAACATTTTTATTAAAAAGCTGAAATCCGCTTATTACTATACCGGGCATGCGGCTGTTGACGGGAAGATGCTCCGGGTCAATAATATTAAACCCGTTAAGCCCGCCAAATAATAATTTACCATTTTGGGTAACCAGGCCGGCACCTTTAGAAAATTCCGGGCCTTGCAATCCGTTAAGTATAGTAAAATGCCTCAAATCATTTGTACCCGGTTTAAAACGGACCAGGCCATTGGTGGTACTCACCCAAATAAAACCTTTTTTATCCTCGGTTATGCTACTTATTATTGAATAAATTGATCCGTTGAGGAAACGATAACCCGCAAATTTTTTAGTTTTATTATTATAGAGGTTAAGGCCGCCACCTATTGTTCCCACCCACAAATTACCCTTACTATCTTCAAAAATATCGGCGATGGTATTATTGGTTAAGCCTGCATTATAATCCTTATAGTGCGTGAAATTATTTTTTTGAGGATTGTATAGATTTAAACCGTCGTACGTGCCTATCCAGATATTGTTTTTTCTGTCGCGGTAAATTGCCCGTACATCATTATTGCTTAAACTATTTACAGTATCGCGTATATCATATCTATAACGCCTGGCTACAAGCGAGTTATGAATTACATTAATACCTTCTTCATCAAGGCCAACCCATATATCACCTGCCTGGTCCTTCATTAAAGCAAAAACCACGTCACTACTGATATCCTTTGGGGTATTTCCTTTTGAATAATGAGCTATTCTATGGGTCTTGTTTTCAAGCACATCCAGGCCACTTCCATAAGTCCCTATCCAAAGTTTGTTATCATTGTCCTTTATTATAGAAAGTATTTTTTTTCCGGTTATGCCAATATCATCATATGTTAACTTCTGTGTCACCTTATCCAGGTAGTTTAACCCACCACCATCTGTTCCTACCCATATATCATTATTTACTTCGGCAAAAGATAAGACGTGGCTAGTGGTAAGTTCTTCAGGTGTATTCTTTTGATTGGAGAACAGCACAAACGAAGGTATATTATTATTGTACTCTATAACCCCTGTTTCAAAAGTACCTAACCACAATATCTTTTCGCTGTCTAATACATAATTAATTGAATTTACTTTGTTGTTAAGCTTGTTATATTGGTGATCAAAAGTTTGCGTACTTTCATCAAACATGTCTAACCCTTCTTCGGTAGCTACCCACAATTTATTATTGCCCGCCTTTGCAAGGTTAAAAACAGAATTATTGGCTATTGTATTATTATTGCCTGCCTGGTGGCTGTAGTGAGAAAATGATTGGCTTTGTTGATCAAATAGCTCTATACCTTTATCGTCAGTTGCTATCCATACATTGCCATTTTCTTTCGTTAATATTGAGCGGATATGGTTACTTGCTATACTTTTAGCATTGGCACTATCATGCGCATATTTTTTATACTTATTAGTTTTGTAATCAAACTGAATAAGCCCCCCATCAGTACCCAGCCACAGTTTTCCATGTTTATCCCCGGCTATTGAATAGATATGCCTGTCAGGAAAATAATCCTTATTTTTTTCGTAGAAAAACCTGTTAAATTTGTGGGTTTTAGGGTTAAAAAGGTTTAAGCCGGAGTAGGTGCCAATCCAGATATTATGTTGGCTATCCTGATACATACTGGTTATATCATCATTTGATATAGTATTAGCATTATTTTTATCAGCACTAAAGTTGATAAAGGAATCTGTATCCTTATTATATAGGCTTAAACCGCCACCACCTGTACCTACCCATAGGTTACCTTCGTTGTCCTGCAGAAGCACATTTATATTATTGACTTTTAACGTGTTTTTATCATTCGGTTTATGACGATATATTGTAAAAGAATATCCGTCATATTTGTTTAACCCATCATCAGTAGCAAACCACATAAATCCGGTCCTATCCTTTAATATAAACTTCACGTTACTATGCGAAAGGCCATCACTTATAGTTAAGGTTGAGTTAAAAGCGTTGTGATATTGTCCGTAAATATTATACGGAGCAAATAATAATACAATTACAGTAAGGAATGCCGGCAACAGTTTAAAGTATGGTACGCTCATTAATTTAGCTCAAGAAAACTATTCTTTATAAATATTTAAACAAGTTAATATATAAAAGCTGATAAGCAGATTTATAAATCTGGGTTGATATTGGTTATAATGTTTACGAAAAGTTAAAATAAAAGTTGCAAGCTTTATTTTCCTTTAACCTATAATCTACATTTTATCTATTTATCTGTAAAAATGAAACAGTT
>NZ_JAQBOI010000164.1 GCF_028288105.1 Mucilaginibacter sp.
CGGTTTACGGTGTAGAAACCATTGCTAAAAATACCCTGGTTTACATAATCATATTGGATAAAAAGGTTGGTACGCTGTAGGGTAGCTTTAAAAAATACTGTTGCTATAGGGTATGAAGTAAAGGTAACATCGGGGCCGTTGTAAAACTGACCCAGCCCCACCGCGTACGATGGCGCCAGGTATGCGGTATTGTAACGCACACTAAACCCAAACTGTGAATTTAACACGCTAAATAAGTTTGCACCATAGTACAAACTACTGTAAGTATAAACCTCTGGTGTGCGTAAAAGATTGGCGTTATCTGTTTTTTGATAAACCACATAATTATCAAAATGGAGCCTTCGCCATTGCAGGTTTTTACCCAAGCTTACCTTTAGCATATTTATAGCAGGGCTATATTGCTTTGGCGTAGCGTCAACACCACCCGGTTGGGCAGCAAAATACAGGTAATCTGTTATCAGGAAATATTCCGCTTTCAGGTCAACCTGCAACAGATCATTTATGTAATTAAAAGATAGGTTGGTAGTTTTTTGATTGCTAAAGCTGTTATTAAAAATGTAATGATTTGATACCCAGTTGGTATATACCAGCCCCGGCGAGCTGCTTTGCAGGTACGCACCTAAAATGATCTTGCCGGCTTTTTTGCTGCCCGCAAGGGTAAGTTTGGCATCATACAGCAAATCGCCAAAATTGCGCCCCTGCACTATTTGCCGTATATCGCCATCCAGTATTATCTTGTCGCTAAATTTATAGCCAAGCCTGGCCTTTAAGGTAATGTTCTGAAAAGTTTCGCCTTGTACTTTAGATGGCCGCATAATTTTCTGGCCAAACTCGTTTATAACCGTATCGGCCACAAACTGGCTTGTTTTATAAAAGTCATGTATCAATCCCAGATCAAGCTTAAGCTCGTTCTTCACCATTTTTAACGATTTCCCCCGCAGGTAAAAGCTGTACGAAAATTCGTTTTGCAGGTGCATAACATTTAGCGAATCCCTTGACCGGCCGGCGCTGAAATAATAATCGGGAAATACTTTATAGTTATCTAAACCATTTTGCAAATAATTGTATTTACGCTGATTAAAATAAAACGTATATGCCACGCGCTGTGTAGGCAGCACATTATTGTTGCCTGCCTTACCCCTGTTAAGGCTATCTATGTGGCCAATGTAGTAAAACTGTTTAATGTAAAGCCCGGTACTTTTCCAGTTTGTAAAACTACCCGGCAGGCGCACAGGCTCGCCGGTTTTATCAAAAGACGATAATTTGCTTTTAAAAATAGTGTCCTTTAAAATAGACCCCGTTTCGGGCGCCTTAAGGTTATTAAACAATACGTTAGCCAACAGGTTATAACGTTTATTAACACTGTGGTACCAGGTAAAAACCCCCGCTGTAAAATCACTTACGTTTTGTGCCAGTATACCGTTAGTACTGTAATACCCTCTTGACCCATTAAAATTCAGTATAAAGCCTACATTCCAGTTGGGTTTAACGTTTTGCGTGTGCAGGGTTTTAAAAAGCTGCTCTTTAGAGCCGCCAAGAGAACTAAATAAGGATAGAAGTGTATATGGTGCCCGGGCATTAAAATAGTTTATATCCTGCGGGTTTATCATGTAGGCATCCAGCGCGTGCAGCCCCTCATCAAATCCAATTGTTTTACGGGGGTTAAATAACAGGTCGCGCTGTGCTACACCGGGATAGCCTAAGCTTATTTTAGGGTTACGGGGCTGATTAAGCGGACTGTAATTTTCAAAATTCACCAAGCCGGTATCCAGGGGAAATAATTGAATACTATCGGCAAGTAAGCGTTCGCTGGTAACCTTTATAAATTTTGATGTAAATACTATCGAGTCTTTTTTATTTTCTTCGCGCTTACGTATCGAATCTATATTTTGCGATTCGCTCCTTCTTATATTCTTAGATGTATCGCGCGAATAAACAGGGTCTCTTTGATTTTGCCCCGGATAACCGGGATTTCTTATTTGCGCAAAAACGCCCTGCACCGATGCGCAGATCAATAAAATAAGTAAATATTTAAGCTTATTCGCCATTAAAGCCCTGCTATTAATTCTTTAAGTATCACAGTTAATTTTGGTTCGGCTTCTCTTGCCACGGCCAATATTTCTTCAAGGGATACGGGTTTTAAAACTTCCAGGAAACCTTCGTCTGTAAGTACCGATATGGCAAATACAGGCAAACCCATATGGTTGGCTACAATCACTTCGGGCGCGGTGCTCATACCTACTATATCACCACCTATTATACGCAGGTACCTGTATTCGGCACGTGTTTCCAAATTTGGGCCGGTAACCGCAACATAAACTCCTTTGTGGCAGGTAATATTGTTTGCTTTCGCGATAGCAAGTCCTTTTTCTATCAGGTCGTGCCTGTAAGGTTCGCTCATGTCTGGGAAACGCGGGCCAAGCTCAGCATCGTTACGGCCAATAAGCGGATTCATGGGCTGAAGATTGATGTGATCTTCAATGATCATCAGGTCGCCCTTTTTAAAGTCGGGATTAAGCGAGCCGCTGGCGTTTGATACAAAAAGCGTTTTTATACCCAGCATTTTCATTACCCTAACCGGGAAAGTGATCTGCTGCATGGTATAGCCTTCGTAATAGTGTAAACGCCCCTGCATGGCTATTACTTTTTTACCGCCCAGTGTCCCAAATATCAATTTACCGGAATGAAACTCCAGCGTCGACATCGGGAAATCGGGAATATTAGAGTACATCAATTGTTTTTCAATCTCAATCTCGTTAACTAAAGCACCAAGGCCGGTGCCTAATATTATACCAGCTTCGGGCTCAAAATCGCCAATGCGTTTTTTTATATAATCAGTTGTGTTCCGTATACTCTCTAACATAGTTTGTTACTAATTTATCAAATTCCTGCTGCCCGTTATTTAAAAAATTAACGCCTATTGGCAGTACCCAAACAGGCAGTTGCGCAATGGCAGGCAACAGTTCATGTACCCCTAAACGTTGCGCATCCTTTTCTGTTGTGATAATAACTTTTTTTTGTGATTTGCAGGCAGAAAATTCACCGGCAAGTTTAGCGATATTTTTTAAGCTAAACTGATGGTGATCGGGATAATTATGATGGATAATATTTGATGTTGACTGCCCAATATACTGCACCAGCGGTTTTGGATTAGCGATACCCGTAAGTAAAAAAACAGTGGTATCAACATCCATATAAAAATCAACCGGTTTGCCCTGCAGATCCTGCAATAGCTGGTAACTTATAGCGCTGAAAAACAAGGGCTGCCAGTTTAAAGGCGCTATCTGCTCATAACATGTTGTCATTTGCGTTTCAGATAATCCCTCGGGGCATTTGGTCACTACCATTACATCTGCCCGCCAGCGCCCGCTAAAAGGCTCGCGCAGGTTACCTGCAGGCAATAATAATTTTGGCTGCAGCAGATGATTATAATCGAATAATAAAACACTTAAACCAGGCTTTACCGCGCGGTGCTGAAAGGCATCATCCAGTAAAATAAGGTTATGGTTTGTTTTAAGCTGCGAAATGCCTTCCGCCCTATCCTCGCAAACGGCAACCGTAACCTCCGGGAATTTATGCTTAAACTGAGATGGTTCATCGCCAATTTGAGTGGCTGTACTTGCGGTATCAGCCAAAATAAAACCTTTTGTTTGGCGTCCATATCCGCGACTAAGTGTGGCTAATTTGTATTGATCTTTTAACAAACGAATAAGATACTCGGTCATGGGGCTTTTGCCTGCACCGCCCACTTCGAGGTTACCTACACAGATAACGGGCAAATCAAACTCGCGGCTTTTAACCAGGCCCGCATCGTAAAACCAATTACGGATGATAACCACCAAACCATATAGTAACGAAAAGGGAAATAAGAGCCAGCGCAGGTATTTCATATTGGGTGGTAAAGATAGGAAAAGGGTTTAAGAGGAATGAGATCAAGAGATAACAATGACTGGCCCATCAGAAATATTATTGCTATCCAAATATGCTTTAACTTTGGGGCTAAGCTTAGTTAGTTCTGAATAGGTATTAATTGAAGCTGTAAGCACAAACACGTTTATAGTATATTTCTTAAAATTTTGCTGATACTGAAGATTTTTGTCAAATGTGATTAAAGCATCGAAATTTTCCTCAATCAGTAACTTTAGTAAGTTCCCGTTTTGTATGCCATTCCATCCTTTATCGCTAACAGTATAAATTTCATGTTCAGGAAAATCGAGCTTAAGTTTTTTAGGCAGGTTTTCGTCAAGCAACAGCTTCATAAAATTTAACAATGTCTTTTGAGGTGACGATTTTATTAGCCATGTCCAGCAAGGCAATAGCTTGTTCTTTGGTGACAGATGGAAAGTCTTCAAGAAATTCATCCAAAGATACCCCTGCTTCCAAATGGTCAAAAAGAGATTCAACAGGCACACGCGTCCCGGTGAAAACAGGTTGCCCGCTTAAAATATCATTGTCGATATTTATGACTTGATGAATATTCATATCATAAAGATACATAAATTAGTTATCTATAAAAATTGCTACCCATGAAATACACCCTATCCTCCATCCTGCTTCTCATCACCCTAACCACCTTTGCCCAAACCGATCAAAAGTTAACTGCGCAACTGCAAAGCTTAACTAAAATCTTTAACGGGCAAACAGGCATTTACGTACAAAATTTAAAAACAGGCAAAACGGTAGCTATAAATGCCGATACGCTATTCCCTACCGCCAGCATGATAAAAGTGAGCATTTTAAGCGGACTAATGGATAAAATAGAAAAGGGAGAAATGCAGTACAATCAAAAGCTGGTTTATCGCGATTCGCTGCTGTATGCCGGTGTAGATATTTTGGGGTCGTTTAAGGATAAGGATACCATTCAGCTAAGCAAAGTTGCGCTACTGATGATCACCATGAGTGATAACACGGCAAGTACCTGGCTGCAAAAACTGGTAGGTGGCGATTATATAAACAACTGGTTAGAAACAAATGGCTTTAAAACTATGCGGGTAAATTCAAGGGTCCCGGCACGCAGGCCAATTTGGGCAATATATGGCTGGGGCGTTACTACTCCGCGCGAAATGTGCCGCTTGTTCACTATGATAAGGGATGGCAAAGTGGTGAGCCCCGCGGCAAGCGAACGTATGTACCGCATGCTTAACCGTATTTACTGGGATAACACGGCATTATCGCAAATACCGCCCTATGTGCAGGCCCTATCCAAACAAGGCGCGGTTGATGCCTCCCGCTCAGAAACCGTATTAGTGAATGCTCCGCATGGCGATTATGTATTCTCCATCATCACAAAAAACAATAAAGACCAGCGTTGGACAGCCGACAACGAGGCTAACATACTTATTAAAAAGGTATCGGCCCTGTTATGGCATTATTTTGAACCCGGCAGCAAATGGCAGCCCGCCGCCGGTGTAGATAAGTATATGCTTAACGAATAATTATTTCAACAAAGCCAGTAATCCCTGCAAATCCAGTTGGCGGGTATACATGGTAAGGTTGCCATGCTCGTCGGTGGGCCATTTGTCACGGGGCTTGTCCCAGTAAAGTTCCACGCCGTTTTGGTCGGGGTCATTCAGGTAAATGGCTTCAGATACACCATGATCTGCAGCACCTGTGATACTATATTTTGCGTCTATCAGGCGCTGTAAAATTTCGGCAAGGTCTTTACGTTCGGGGTATAAAATGGCAGTATGAAAAAGGCCCGGTGCATATTCTGGTGCCGGCGAAGCGCCTTTGCTGTGCCAGGTGTTTAAACCAATATGATGGTGGTACCCTCCTGCCGATATAAACGCGGCCTGATCACCATACGTGGTCACCAGTTCAAAACCCAGCAGGTCGCAGTAAAAAGCCATTGACTTTTGCAGGTCGCTCACTTTTAAATGAACATGCCCTATGCGGGTTTGGGCAGGTAGTTTGTAATCGCTCATGATAATTGCTTTGTATGTTGTAAAGTTACAACTTAGTGTTGTTTATTCTGTTAGCGCAATGTCAATATGCATGTTTAAACATCGATTATAATCAGGCAATAAATAAAACCTTACCTTTGCTGTATGATCATAAAATCTGCCGACTTTATTTGCAGCAACACGCAGGTATCAAAATTACCACCTCCAACGAGACCGGAATACGCTTTCATTGGCCGAAGCAACGTTGGTAAATCTTCGCTGATAAATATGCTGGTTCAAAAAAAGGGATTGGCAAAAACATCGCAAACCCCGGGTAAAACACAGCTTATCAATCACTTTTTGGTGAACGAAACCTGGTATATTGTAGATTTACCGGGTTACGGGTATGCCCGTGCATCAAAAAGCAAAAAAGCCGACTGGAATAAATTCATCCAAACCTACCTTGACAAACGCGAAAGCCTGCAATGTGTAATGGTTTTGATAGATAGCCGCTTAGAGCCTCAAAAAATAGATCTTGAATTTTGCAGTTGGCTGGGTGAAAAAGGCCTGTCTTTTGTATTGGTATTTACCAAAGCTGATAAACAATCCAACTTAAAAACCGATCAAAATATAGCCAAGTTCCGCAAAGCTATGCTGGCATTTTTTGAAGAAGCGCCACAGCACTTTGTAACATCATCTGAATTGCACACCGGCCGTGATGAAATTCTTGGCTTTATCGGCAACATCAACAATAGCTTTGAGATACCGGAGTTTGACGAGGAAAGATATAGTAAGTAAATTTGCAGGGGACAACACCCCTAACCCCTCTCAAGAGGGGAATTATATAAAAGATGAAAAAATATTTATCATTAGTAACCTTTACGCATACCATATTTGCCATGCCATTTGCCTTTATCGGCTTCTTTTTGGCAGTTACCACTACCGATCACAAATTTGAGTGGCAAAAACTGGCCATGATGCTGCTTTGTATGGTATTTGCGCGTAACTCGGCCATGGCGTTTAACCGCTATCTGGACAGGAACATCGATGCCAAAAACCCGCGCACCAAACAGCGCGATATCCCGGCAGGAAGAATTAGTCCGGCGGCCGCTTTAACCTTTACTTTAGTTAACTGCGGTTTATTTATATTGGTTACCTGGTTTATTAACCCGCTGTGTTTTTACCTGTCGCCAATTGCTTTACTGGTGGTTTTAGGCTACAGCGCTACCAAAAGGTTTACCGCACTTTGCCACATGGTTTTAGGCTTGGGACTGTCGCTTGCCCCTATCGGCGCGTATTTGGTAGTAACCGGTGCATTCGCTTTAACCCCTGTTTTTTTCTCACTATCTGTATTATGCTGGGTTAGTGGCTTTGATATCATCTATGCCCTGCAGGACGAAGATTTTGACCGAGACCAAAAACTACACTCTATCCCCGCATGGCTGGGCAAGGTTAACGCTTTAAGGTTATCTTCTATACTACACATATTTTCGGCATTTTTTGTGTTGATGCCTGTGTTTTACACCAACGTTGGAGTACTTTATTATATCGGTATCGTATTTTTCTGCGCCATGCTTATTTACCAGCATACCCTTGTAAAGCCTAACGATCTGAGTCGTGTAACCTTCGCGTTTATGACTACCAATGGTATAGCCAGCGTAGTTTTTGCAGCCTTCTTTTTAATGGATAGGGTATGGATGCGCTAACATCGGCACAGTTAAAACAGTTTCGTGAGCAAATTACGCCTTACGTTACGTTTAACGAGGCCGAGTGGATCGTATTCATTCAACACTTATCGGTAGCATCCTACAAAAAGAAACAGCACTTTGCCGAAGCAGGTAATATTTGCAAGCATTTTGGCTTTGTACTTAGCGGTTCGGTACGTTACTATCATATAATTGAAGCCAACAATGTTACCGGCTACTTCAGTTTCGAGAACGAATTTGTAAGCTCTTACAAAAGCTTTTTAACCGGCGAGCCCAGCATTAACTACATACAAGCAATAGAGCCATCAACTATCATTCTTATCAGCAAAAAAAATATGGATACCATGTTGGCCAACCCTATGCTGGCCTATAAAATGGAACGTTTTGGCCGCCTGCTGGCCGAACATTACCTTATCTGCTACGAAGACCGGATAACCTCCTTCATTACCCAAACACCCGAGGAACGTTACCTAAAACTCTTGCAGACCGGCCGCGATGTATTGCAGCGCATGCCTCAGCATTATATAGCCAACTTTTTGGGCATAACGCCCGTTTCGTTGTCACGGATAAGGAAGAGGATTTTGGTTTAATTTTATATAGTTAAGTTTTTTTAGCATCAATAGTTTTTATAATACTTAAAACTCGATCCAATATATCGCTGTCTTCTTTATCCTCAATCTTAAGCTTTTCCAGACTCACAGTTGATTCACCTTTTTTAATAATAAAATTCCTTTCAACCATTGAAAAACCTTTAATAATAGTATTAATTAGTTCGGGCTTTCCATATATAATTGATGCTTTCAATGCAATAACTTTAGAATCTATATTAGTTCGTTCATTTTGATAATATTTTATATCATCTAAACTTCTTTTATAGAGCTTCAGGAAAAAAAAGGAAAAAATCTCGATAAAAATAACCAAAGATAATCGAGGTAAAAATCCCGTTAAAAAATTACTCATATCATGATACGCACTATCCTTAAAACTATATAACAAGCTTATTAAAATTGCTATTGCAATAATTGACAAGAATAGACCTATTATCAGATTTATTGTTCCACTTCGTGAAAGCTTTCCAATTTGATTATTAATACCATATTGTAATTCCTTCGTTTCTTCTTTAATAATATTTAGCTTATAGTCGCTTGAAAGCTTTTCTTTATATTCATTTGAAATAAAATTTTTGAACTCATTATCAAATCCATTTTTAATTTTTTTCTCTATAGTCGTATCAATATACTCTGTGTCGATTCTATTTTCCTGATCATTGATTTTAAAATGCAGTATAGCATTTCTCATCTCCTTAATTTCTTTCGATAAATTATATGAGCCATCCTCTTTTTTTGGTTCTTTTCTACTATTATCTTCTTCTACATATCTATAAAGGAAAAAACCTACACCTAAAACAAAATATATACCGCCTGTAATAATTATTGTCGATGATTTTGAATTTATTATTTCCGATAAATTGATATTTATTCCAATACCAACCATTATTACTATTGCGCCCAACAATATCATCATCGTTGGTAAACTGTTATTTCGAGATAACCTTTTTATGAGATAGCTTAAATTCGTAGACATTAATAAGAGTTTAGGATTATTCCGTAATATAATTAATATATTCCAAATCCTCTATTTTCTTATCTTTTGTTAACGTTTTCATTCCCAACCTATCCCCACATTTGTATCATATCAAAACAGAAAACATTATGCATACTATATTAGGAGCCGGTGGCCCGGTAGCAAACGCTTTAACTAAAGAACTTTTAGATAATAACCAAACTATCCGCCTGGTAAGCCGCAGGCCGGTTGATATTAAAGGCAATAACCTTAGCTGGAAAAAAGCCGACCTGCTTAACTACAACGAGGTGCAGGAAGCAGCTAAAGGCTCTACGGTAATTTACCTGTGCGCCGGCTTGGTTTACGATATCAATGTATGGCGCGAACAATGGCCTGTTATCATCAGCAATGTGATAAACGTAACCAAAGAGAATAACGCAAGGTTGATATTTTTTGATAACGTATACATGTATGGCCTGGTTAACGGCCCCATGACCGAAGGAACCCCTTACCACCCATCAAGCGAAAAAGGAAAAGTACGTGCGGCAATAGCCAACACAATTATGGACGAGGTAAAGGCAGGCAAACTGCGCGCTACAATAGCCCGCGCACCCGATTTTTACGGTACCAGCAGCAAAAATTCGTTTTTTGATATGATGGTACTTGATAAATATGCCAAAAAGCAAAATGCGCAATGGATGGGCGACCCAAACAAACTGCATAATTTTATTTATATCCCCGACGCAGGTCGCGCTATGTATCTGCTGGGGCAATCGCCGGATAGCGACAACCAGATCTGGCATTTGCCAACCGCCCCGGTAATGACAGGGCATCAGTTTATTGAGCTTGCCGCCCGCATTTATGGTGTTAAACCAAAATTTATGCGCATCAGGAAAGTCATGCTTTGGCTAATTGGCTTGTTTAATAAAGTAATTGCCGGCGCGGTAGAAATGTTTTATCAATCCAGCCATGACTATATTTTCAACTCGGATAAATTTGAGAAGGCTTTCAACTTTAAGCCCACATCCTATGAGGATGGTATAAAAGAGGTGGCAAGAACTATCTATAAGCCTTTGTAGTCCGGAAGTCGGCAGAAGTCGGGAAGTCCGAAAGATGAACTCTTTTGGGCTTTTTGCTTTTGTCAGTTTCTTTCTATGGACTTCCCGTCTTTCGGACTTTCCGACTTTTTCATCCCACTGTCTTTTCTATTCTCAATTCTTTCCCAAATCCTAAATAATCTGCACATTTGCAAATACGCATAATCTGCACATTTACAACCATGATCCATAAAAAAACAAGAACCTATATCCCTGCCACACTTGAGATTAAGTGGGAAACACTGGAACCCATCTATCAGGAACTTTTAAACCGCCAAATTAATTCTGTTGAAGAATTGGAACAATGGTTAAAAGATAGCAGCGAGCTGCAGGCCGCCCTTGAAGAAGATTTTGCATGGCGCTATATCCGCATGACCTGCGATACCACCAGCGAAGAACTGCTGCAAAGCTTCCAGTACTTTGCTACCGAAATTGAGCCACAAACCTCGCCCTACAATAACGACCTGAATAAAAAGCTGGTTGAAAGCGAATATGTAAACCAACTGAACGAAGAGAAGTTTTACATTATGCTTCGCGCGGTGAAAAAATCATTAGAGCTTTTCCGTGAAGAGAACATACCAATACAAACCGAGATACAGGTAGAGCAGCAAAAATACCAGTCGATAACCGGCGCTATGTCGGTGCACATTGGTGATAAGGAATATACTTTAGAGCAGGCTTCTGTATTTTTAAAAGATACGGATCGCGGCATCCGTCAAGAAGTTTGGGAAAAGATCACCGCCCGCCGCCTGCAGGACAAAACGGTACTGGATACCCTGTTTGATCATCTGCGTGCTTTGCGCCATAAGGTAGCATTGAATGCCGGTTTCGAGAATTTCCGCGACTATATGTTCCAGGCACTGGGTCGTTTTGATTATACCCCGCAAGATTGCTACGCTTTTCACGCGGCTATAGAAACCGAGATAGTACCTATCCTACGCGACCAGGCACACAAAAGGCAAGCTGCTTTGGGTGTGAATACCCTTAAGCCGTGGGATATGGATGTAGATATATCCGGCAAACCTGCCCTTAAACCATTTAACAGTGGTGCCGAACTGGTAGAGAAATCTATCCAGTGTTTTAGCAATATAAACCGTTACCTGGGCGAGCGTTTAGAGATAATGAAGGACAATAACCTGTTTGATGTGGAAAGCCGCAAAGGCAAAGCACCGGGCGGTTATAACTACCCGTTATCTGAAACAGGCGCGCCTTTTATCTTCATGAATTCGGCTAATACCTTTCGCGATCTAACTACTATGGTACATGAAGGTGGCCATGCGGTACATACTTTCCTTACTGCCGATTTGGAGCTGAACGATTTTAAACATTGCCCAAGTGAGGTTGCCGAGTTAGCTTCTATGTCTATGGAATTAATATCTATGGATAACTGGGATGTGTACTTTGATAACGAGGAAGACCTTAAACGTGCAAAACGCGACCAACTGTTCGATGTACTGAAAACCCTGCCATGGGTAGCCGTAGTAGATCAGTTTCAACACTGGATATACACCAACCCAGACCATACCGATGCCGAGCGGACCGAGGCCTGGCTGCAGATCTACGAGCCATTTGGCGCCGGCTTTGCCGATTGGAGCGAACACCCGGAAGCTGAACAAAACCTATGGCAAAAACAGCTCCACATATTTGAGGTACCATTTTATTATATTGAATACGGCATGGCCCAACTTGGTGCAATTGCCGTTTGGAAAAACTATAAGGAAAACCCTGAGAAAGGCCTGCAGCAATACCTGGATGCTTTAAAATTGGGTTACACCAAAACCATCACAGAAATTTACGAAACCGCAGGTATCAAGTTCGATTTTAGCGCAGGCTATGTAAAAGAACTGGCCGAGTTTGTAAAGGCTGAAATGGATAAAATATAAAGAGTTCAAGCCTCTCCAGTTGGAGAGGCTTTTTGTATTGAAAAATCGTATGCAATGAACCAGGCCATTAACTTCTTTTGGACCATACTTTGCTTTACCCCGGTTATTTCCTTTTGGATGGCTGTCGATACTTTCTGGTTATATATATTCATCGGTATTAGCGTGGTTGGCTTACTATTGCCCGCCAAACTTTTGCAGTTAAGCAAGAATCCAAAGTTCTATGAAGCCCTGGGTGTAAAATTCATCCGCAAACTGGTGCAAAGCGGTGATTATGCCAACAGGCTAATCAGGAGAAAAAATCCTCAGTATAAATTAATAAAAAATAAGGCCAGCGTTGCGCAATATATGCGAACCATAATTATGTACGAGCGATACCATTTCCTGTGTTTTATTTTCTTTCTGCTCACCGCCATTTATGCGCTTATTCATCTGCGTTATGCATTCGTTATGCTTATCATCATCGCGAATATCATCTACAACGTGTGCCCAATACTGCTTCAGCAGTACAATCGGGCAAGGGTGCTAAAGCTCAGTAAATAAACAACTTAGCACACATCAAAAACTACTATTTTAATATGTGTTAAAACTTATATGTGTTTCATAGGTTTAACCATCTATGAAAAAGATACTTGTAATATTTAGTTTGGTACTGTTTGCAACAACCGGCTTTGCACAAAATCCTTTAAAACCGGTTAAGATAGATAGCCTGGTTACCGTTTCGCTACCAAAAAAGTTCACAAAGAAAGATACACTCGGCCAATCCATTTACTCGGGTAACGGCCAATATGGTTATATGGTAGTTATTCGTGCCCCCAACGCCCATAACAATCAGCCGCTTAGTAAAGAGCGCGACCTTAACGAGGTTCTGCAAGATTATATAAAGGGAATTAAAGGCCAGTCGGAAGGCAGCACTCAAAATGTGCGCGATACTACCATAGGGCACTTAAAAGCAAAAACCTTTACGCTGGAAACCGACCAGGGCGCAGGCTTACAACTGCGTAATTTTATAATTATTTACACCCAGGATGTAACATACACCTTTGAGTATTATTACGAAGAGTTAAGGAAAGATGTAGTTAAAGAGGAATACAAGGCATTCTCAAGCTCCATAAAGCTTTCGCAAGAATTGAAGCGTACCGATCAGTACCTATCCAACAAAAAGGGTTTATCACCCAATTTAAAATTAGCGTTGTATGGCGGTATACCTGTTATTATCATTATTATAATATTAGTACTCCGCAGGAAAAAGAAGAAAGAACAGGAGCAACATTAAGCCCTTTTCAACAGTCCCTGGTTCCACCGGGGGCTGTTTATAAATTTCTTACGGTCTATATAGCTTAACCATATCACGGTTATCAACACCCCAACAACCGAGCCTACTGTTACATCCTCAAAAAAGTGCTGGCTTAAGTACATACGCGAGTAGCCAACCATTACAGCTACAAAAAACAACACGGCCCCCCAAGCTTTATTTTTAGCCAGATAAGTAATTACCACACCTGCCGAAAACGCTGTTACCGTATGCCCCGATGGGAAACTGTGTACTGATAAAATGTACAGATCCTTCACAAAATGGATCTTATCTAACTGATTGCCGAAATACACCTTTGGCCGTGGCATATCAAAGCTATACTTTAATATTTGCGCTGTTAAAGCTGTTAATGCGTAACTGGTTATCAATAAAAAAGCAGCGCGATAGTTAAACAGCACCAATATTATGGAAAGAGCTATAACGGTTAAGCCATCGCCAATATGAGTGATGTAAGGTTCAACGCTATCCGCAAAATCGCTGTGGATGCCGTTCACCGCGAAGTAGATCTCTGAGCGGGTAAACAGGAGCTTTATAATAAGGCAGGCACACAGGATAAGTATATAGGGAATAAAAAGGTAACGTATTTTGTACAAAACATCTTTTGCGCCTGCATTCATCGGCGCAAAGTAAGCATATAGTTTTTCAATGCAAAAAAATGGTTATGTTTGGTTTTAAAAGATTAACTGACCATACTACATGTCGAAAAGTATATTTAGGAGAAAATCAGTCTCTAAAATTTTAGCTGATGTTGCCAGCGGTTTTAGTGACAGTGAACACCCAGGCACCGTATCCCAACTTGAAAAAGCATTAAACGTAAAAGATCTTACCCTGATGGGTATAGCCGCCGTGGTTGGCGCGGGTATATTCTCTACCATTGGCGAAGCCTCCTTTCAGGGTGGGCCAGGTGTAAGCATCCTATTTGTTATTACAGCTATTACCTGCGGATTTTCTGCCTTATGTTATGCCGAATTTGCATCCCGGATACCGGTAGCGGGCAGCGCATATACTTACGCTTATGCTTCTTTTGGTGAGCTAATAGCCTGGATAATCGGCTGGGACTTGCTAATGGAATATGCCATAGGCAACATCGCGGTAGCTATATCATGGAGCGAATATTTTGTAAACCTGCTGGAAGGTTTCAACATACACATGCCAACGTTTTTAACCATGGATTACTTTTCGGCCTTTACCGCGCACGAGAAGATCCAGGAACTTACCGCCAGCGGCCACCTTGCCGATATCACCGACCGTATGCGCATTGCAGCATCAGCATGGGCAACCGCACCCGGTAGCGGCGATATTAAGTTTATAGCCAATATACCTGCTTTAGCCATAGTATTTGTAATAACCTACCTGGTTTACATTGGTATCCGCGAAACTAAAAGGGCTACCAACGCTATGGTTTACCTGAAAATAGCCATCGTAATAGCGGTTATTGTGATAGGGTTTTTCTACGTTACACCTGCCAACTGGCACCCATTTTTACCAAACGGTTTTAGCGGGGTGATGAAGGGCGTATCAGGCGTGTTCTTTGCTTATATTGGCTTTGATGCCATATCAACCACTGCCGAAGAATGCCAGAACCCCCAAAAGGACCTGCCCCGTGGTATGATCTACTCATTAATAATCTGTACCGTTTTATATATATTGATAGCGCTGGTTTTAACAGGCATGGTTAGCTATAAAGACCTTAGGGTTGGCGACCCGCTGGCTTATGTATTTGCCAAGGTTGGGTTAAAAAATATTAGCTATGTGATCTCTATCAGCGCGGTTATCGCTACCGCCAGTGTATTGCTAATATTCCAATTGGGGCAACCCCGTATATGGATGAGCATGAGCCGCGATGGTTTATTGCCAAAGGCATTTTCAAGGATTCACCCTAAATTTCGTACGCCATCATTTGCTACTATAGTTACCGGTTTTGTGGTAGCTATCCCGGCATTGTTCTTAAACCTTACCGAGGTTACCAACCTAACCAGTATAGGCACTTTATTCGCTTTTGTACTGGTATGCGGCGGCGTGCTGTTACTACCGCGCGAAGCTGCTGTTAAGGGCAAATTTCACTTACCGTACATAAATTCGCAATGGATAGTGCCGGTGCTTTTTGTAATAGGTGTTTACTTTTTCAGGAACAACATCATAAACCTGTTCAGCGGTACCGATCTGCACCACAAGTTCCCTTACTTTTTGTTCATACTGCTTTCGGCAACTTTAGCTGTATTGGCGTTTATTAAGAAACTATCGCTAATACCGGTATTAGGGCTTGTAAGCTGCTTTTACTTAATGGCCGAGTTGGAATACGAAAGCTGGATCCGTTTCCTGGGATGGCTTGTAATTGGCCTTGTTATTTACTTTACTTATGGTTACAAACATAGCATACTGGGTAAACCAGAGAATGCTCATTTAAAAAGATAGATTTATTGTTGGTGAGGACACCAACAATCCTAAAATACGCTAATGCCGGTGTCTTCACCGGCATTTTTTTGTTTAACCCCTTACTATCTACCTGCCCTTATCATGCGATAGCGAAATGTTGCGATGGGTATAAAATCCATTGCTATGAATACCGCGCTTGTCATACTACTTTGTGGTTATTATGGTGACAGTACTTTGTCAGTAGCTAATTATTAAATATTTGGTTATCAATTGTTTATTCGTGTTCACGGGTGTTCATGGTCGTGAACGTGAACGCTAAAAGGGTGCCTGGCTAAGCCAAACACCCTTTAATATTTCAAAAGATCTTGTACTTACACTCTCTTTATATTCACACTATCCGGCGAGGTAAGTACCAGCGGCACCTTCTCTACCGTAACAAAACTCAGGTCGAGGCCAAAGTTACGCTCTTCCGATATGCTGATCTTTTTAAGTTCCTTGTAGATAAACATAATTATCTGTTCGTAAAGCGACAGGTTATGTGAACGCGACAATACCTTCTCTATCACCACAAACCTAAAATCGCCAACAATTTTGTGCTTGTTTAATGATTTATAGGTGCTGGTAATATCTATTTCGCCGTTCTTCACCAAATCTTCCACTACCTTACGGAACAGCAAATTAATCTGCTGCTCAACCCTAAATCCAAGTTTAAAGTCGATACGGATCAGTTTACCCGGCACCAAAAAGTCTACCTCGTATTCGCTTTTGTAAGGCTCATCCACCACATCTACGTGCACCAGCCAGTAAACATCGGCGCGCTTAGGCTGCTTTTGCAATATAGAATAGATGATCTTTGATTCTATCTCCGAATTGAAATTCGCGCTTGTTAAATAAACCAGTTGCGAGGCGTATTTTGGTACGGTTTCATCCTCGCTCATTTCTTTAATAATATTGAAATAATCGTCTATCTCAATAAACTTAACATACCGGTTCTTAATTTTACGTGCTGTATGCCAGGCCCACATAATGGTAAACAATACCAGGCCTATTGATAGCGTGAACCAGCCGCCTTCCAGAAACTTATGCAAGTTACCCACCAGGAAAACACCTTCTATAAGCAGGTAAACAGCTAAAAATATCCCTATTAAATAAGTTGGTATTTTTTTGCGTTGCAGATATTTTGATACCAGGATGGTGGTCATCAACATGGCTACGGTAATACTTAGCCCATATGCCGCCTGCATTTTAGCTTCGTGGCGAAACAACAGGACTACACCGATACAACCAAAACAAAGCAACCAGTTAACACTCGGCACGTATAATTGTCCCTTTTGTTCTGACGGATAATTGATCCTAACCTTTGGCCATAAGTTTAACCTAACGGCTTCTGCTATTAATGTAAATGAGCCCGAAATTAATGCCTGGCTGGCAATAACCGCCGCAAGGGTTGCAATGCCAATACCAAATATCAGGAACCACTCGGGCATTATTTTGTAGAAAGGGTTGTTAATATTCAGATCGATAGACTGGCCGGTGTGTTGCAGCAACCAAACTGCCTGGCCCAGGTAATTAAGGATAAGGCAGGTTTTTACATAGATCCAGCTTATCTGGATGTTTTTACGGCCGCAGTGGCCCAGGTCAGAATATAAAGCTTCGGCCCCGGTAGTACACAAGAAAACCGCTCCCAGAATAATAAAGGCATTGTAATTACTGGTTAGCAATTCGTATGCATAATAAGGGTTAAGCGCCTTTAGTATCATAGGCATTTTCACAATGTAGCTAATACCTAAAACCCCCATCATGGTAAACCAAATAAACATCATAGGCCCAAATGCCTTACCTACCAGCGATGTTCCAAACTGCTGTATAATGAATAGTACGGCTATAATGGCAATAACTATTTGCACGGTTGGCAAGTGTGGGTAATAGGTTCTTAACCCTTCAATGGCTGACGATATGGTAATTGGCGGGGTAATGATACCATCGGCAAGTAAAGCGCAGCCACCCAATATTGCAGGTACAATTAACCATTTAGCTTTTCGGCGCACTAAAGAAAAAAGCGAGAATATGCCACCCTCACCCTTGTTATCTGCCCGCAGGGTTATCACCACATACTTTAAAGTAGTTTGCAGTGTAAGCGTCCAAAAAATGAGGGAAACACCGCCAAGTACCAGGGTTTCTGAAATACGCTGCGAAAAGCTGGTATGTTCTAAGCCAACGATTGCCTTAAATACATATAAGGGTGATGTACCAATATCACCGTAAATTATTCCTAAACTAATTAACAGCCCGGCGGCTGTTAATTTTTGCAGATCTTTTTGATTTGACACGATATTATTATTTATTATCCAGCAAAAGAGCCTGATCTTCCAATCAAGCCCTTTTGTTTATTATGATGATACATCAACCCGGTGTATTTCTACACTATCAGGCGATGTAAGCATTAACGGCACTTTTTCAACGGTAACAAAGCTTAAGTCGAGGCCAAAGTTACGCTCTTCTGATAAACTTACCTTTTTTAATTGCACATATACAAACATGATAAAACGCTCGTATAACGAAAGGTTATGTGAACGCGACAAAACCTTCTCTATCACTACAAACCTAAAATCGCCCACTATTTTGTGTTTATTTAACGATTCATACCTGCTGGTGATGTCTACTTCGCCATTTTTCACCAAGTCTTCCACCACTTTTCTAAACAGCAGGTTTATTTGCTGTTCTACGCGAAAACCTAATTTAAAATCGATACGGATCAATTTACCCGGTATTAAAAAGTCAACCTCGTAATCGCGTTTGTAGGGTTCATCCACAACATCTACGTGTACCAGCCAATAAACGTCGGCACGTTTGGGTTTCTTTTGAAGTATAGAGTAAATAATTTTTGATTCTATCTCTGAATTAAAGTTAGCGCTTGTCATGTAAACCAACTGCGACGCGTACTTAGGCACCGTTTGGTCTTCACTCATCTCTTTGATGATACTGAAATAGTCGTCTATCTCAATAAACTTAACATACCGGTTTTTGATCTTACGGGCGGTATGCCATGCCCACATTACAATAAATAACACCACACCAATTGATAAGGTGAACCAGCCGCCATCTATAAATTTATGCAGGTTACCTAATAAAAACGCACCCTCAATAATCATGTACATGACAAAAAACATAGCGATAATGTAACCCGGCACCTTTTTCCTCCTTAAAAAGTTGGAGATAAGTATGGTGGTCATCAACATGGCTACGGTTATACTAAGGCCGTAAGCCGCTTCCATGGCTTCAGATTTTTTAAACAACCACATTACACCTATACAACCGGCAAACAAGATCCAGTTTATGCTGGGCACGTATAGCTGGCCTTTCGAGTCGCTTGGATATACTATTTTAACTTTGGGCCATAAGTTAAGCCTTACAGCTTCGGCAATTAAGGTAAAAGAGCTTGATATTACAGCCTGGCAGGCTATAATAGCCGCCACTGTAGCTATACCAATACCAAATATTAAGAACCACGAGGGCATTATCTGGTAAAAGGGGTTAAATACATTCAGGTCAATATCGCCCCTACCGTTACGCTGCAGCAACCAAACGGCCTGCCCAAAGTAGTTTAATAATAAACACGGTTTTACATATAACCAGGTGCCCCTGATATTTGGCCGCCCGCAATGCCCCAGGTCAGAATATAAAGCTTCTGCCCCGGTGGTACACAGGAAAACCGCACCCAAAACAACAAACGCGTTATAATCACTGCTAAGCAACTGATAGGCATAATAGGGGTTTATTCCTTTTAATATGGATGGCATTTGAATGATGTAGCTAATGCCTAAAACCCCCATCATGGTAAACCACAGGAACATGATAGGGCCAAATGCCTTACCTACTATTGACGAGCCGTATTGCTGTATAAAAAACAGGAAAGTGATAATACCCACAACTATATAAAACGTAGGCAGGTTATCATACCGCGAGCTTAAACCTTCAATAGCCGCGGATATTGTAATAGGGGGCGTAATAATACCATCGGCCAGTAAGGCACAACCACCTATAATTGCGGGAACAACGAGCCATTTGGCCCGGCGCCGTACTAAAGAGAACAGTGAGAAAACGCCGCCCTCACCTTTGTTATCGGCACGTAGGGTGATTATAACGTATTTAAGTGTAGTTTGCAGGGTAAGTGTCCAAAAAATAAGGGACACGCCACCAAGCACCAACGTTTCTGAAATTTTGTTTGTGCCAATGATAGCTTTAAAAACATACAATGGTGATGTACCTATATCACCGTATATTATTCCTAAACTAATAAGCAGCCCGGAGGCTGATAGTTTCTGCAGATCTTTATGATTTGACACTCTATTTTAAAAAGGATACAAAACTATTAAAAAAATCCATTTAC
>NZ_JAQBOI010000046.1 GCF_028288105.1 Mucilaginibacter sp.
TGTTAGAACAAGAAAAAGCTTCTCCCAGTTATTAATAGTTTTTAGGGCGCTAATTATTTCTTTCATATAATCATTAAAGGTACTTAACCAATATACAAATCAACACCACAAACCCTATAAATAACGCGCCTGCCATTTGCTGCCCGGCGCGTTCCATCATTTGTTTATAACTATCACCCCTATCATAATCCATATTATAAATTGTTTTAAATGAATAAGCTTCAGCTGAGGGGCGAAAAAGTTTTGCAAGCTGCCCCATTGCATACAACACACATGCCCCAATTATCCGAAGTAAAGAACCAACCCAATTACCTAATATAAATTCCATCATACTATTAACTCGTATGGTCGCAAACTATCTTCCACTCACCGTTTATTTTTCTAAACCATAAGGTAAAATACCCGCCGGGGGCATCTTTTTCGCGGGCAAGGCTCCAGGCGCCCATTACAAAGGCATCCTGTTTGCTTAACAGTTCTACTTTATCAATCCTAAAGGTAAGCTTGCCCATAGCGGCTTTGTCGGGGTAGCCTTTTTTATAGTTTTCTAACGTTTGCTGCCAGCCATAGGTTGGTCCGCGTTTGCCTATGAACATCAGCGAATCTGATTTCCAGTAACCCTGCATAAAGCCTTCCAGATCGCCTTTGCTCCAAGCGGTTTGCTGGTCATGCATCAATTTCACTATGGCTTGCTTATCCTGCGCTTTCAGGCAGATACAAGTAATGAGAAGTAAGAGGAAAGAAGTGATAAGCTTTTTCATAGGATAAATATATCAATCTAATTACAATTAAAGGTATTTCACGCAAAGGCGCTACTTTACTTAAATACCAGTCGATATTATTTCTTTATTTACATTTTTTCGAGAAATCAAACTTCATATCTCAAAACCCATTGTTAAGTAATTGTTAACAAATTGTATCGTATGTTATTAAAAATTTAACATGGTTTACCATAAATCCTTTTTAGCTTTACAGCCTTACCGTTCCACTACAATATGAAAAATAGGGTTTTATGCTTTGGGGAAGTTTTATGGGATGCCTTCGGCGACGAAAAGAAAGCCGGTGGCGCACCAATGAATGTAGCAAGGCACCTGGTGCAGCAACATGTTGATGTTAAGTTTGCAAGTCGTGTTGGTATGGATGCATCCGGTAACGAACTGGTAGATTTCCTTAAAAACAACGGCCTATATTCCCCTATGATACAAAGGGATAACACCCTGCCTACCTGCGAAGTTACTGTTGAGCTCGACGATAAAAACCAGGCAACTTATATTATACCCGAACCTGTTTCATGGGATAATATCCAGTTAGATAATAACCTGAAAGAAGGCGCTAAAGATGCTTCAATTGTAGTTTTTGGCAGCCTGGCCTGTCGCGAAAAAACAACACATGATACCCTGCTTAACCTGCTCGACGAAACCGACGCCATAAAAATATTCGACGTTAACCTGCGCCACCCGCATTATACTTTGGCTACTATTGAGACCCTTGCGGCCCGTGCCAGTGTTATAAAAATGAACGAAGAAGAAGCCGACCTGCTTATTGGCGGTGGCAATGGCGATCTAAAAGCCAAGATAACCGAGTTTAGAAATAAATACCATACCAAAACAATTTGTGTAACCCGTGGCGAAAATGGTGCTATGATATGGCACGATTACGAGTTTTTTGAGCACCCGGGCTTTTGTGTAGAAGTTGCGGATACCGTTGGTGCCGGCGATGCATTCCTGGCTACTTTTATTGCCGGTTTAATTGCCAACAACCCTATCCCTAAAATTTTATTAAATGCCTGTGCTATTGGCGCTTATGTAACCAGCCGCCGTGGTGCTAACCCGGTTTACAACCGCGACGAAATTGGCCGCATAAAGAAGAGCTAACCCCTACGCTTTTCGCCCTATTGTCATGCTTAGTTAACAATTGCGCTTAAATGGCGCAATTTCAAACTTTTAAATCAAATTATCCGTTACTTTATACTTAGAAAGGGTAAAATATGCGTGGTTTTGGATTTTCACAGTTTAAACCAAACCAGATCCCAAAGGGCGGATTTGAAGAATTACTGAAGTTATTTCTGGAATTATTGAACTACACCGCCGGTGATGCCGGGGAAGCTTTGGCATGGCTTAATGAGTTGGATAAGCAATACAATATCACCAATGACGATTATGGCATGGGCGATTTTATTGACGAGCTTAAACAAAAGGGTTACCTCACCGAGGACAACCAAAATGGCGAGTTTCGCATTACGGCCAAAACCGAGCAAAGCATTCGCCAATCGGCATTAGAAGAGATCTTTGGCAAGCTCAAAAAATCGGGCAAGGGCAATCACCGTTCGCCGCAAAGCGGGCAGGGCGATGAAAAAAATGCCGAACGCCGCGAGTTTGAGTTTGGCGACAGTCTGGACCAGATAGATATGACACAATCTATCCAGAATGCACAGGTTAACCATGGCATAGGCGGCGATTTTATGATGACCGAGCGCGACCTGGAGGTAGAAGAAATGGATTACAAAACCCTCACTTCAACCGTTCTGATGATAGATATATCGCACTCCATGATCTTATACGGTGAAGACAGGATAACCCCTGCCAAAAAAGTAGCCATGGCACTGGCCGAGCTGATCCGCACCAAATACCCTAAGGATACTTTGGATATTGTAGTGTTTGGTAACGATGCCTGGCCTATTACTTTACAGGACCTGCCTTATTTGCAGGTTGGTCCTTACCATACCAATACCTATGCAGGGTTAGAGCTTGCTACAGATATGTTGCGCAGGCGCAAAACGCACAACAAGCAAATTTTTATGATAACCGATGGCAAGCCCACCTGCTTAAAGGAAGGCACCAAGTATTATAAAAACAGCATTGGGCTGGATAGAAAAGTGGTGAACAAAACGCTGAACATGGCCGCGCAATGCAAGAGGCTTAAAATACCTATCACCACCTTTATGATAGCTAAAGACCCCTACCTGCAGCAGTTTGTACGCAAATTTACCGAAACCAACGGTGGCAAAGCGTTTTACAGCTCGCTAAACAACCTGGGCGAATACATTTTTGAGGACTACGCCAGGAATAGAAGGAAGAACGTAAAATAGATTCAAGAAGATAAGAGTCAAGAATCAAGACAAAAAATTAAAAACTAACCCGATAACTATCGGCACATCGGTGAAATCAAGAATAAAAAATGAGCAAATTATTAGATATAAAAACCCTTGGCGAGCTTAAAAAAACGGGCTACAAAAGCCGGTCGGTTAAAGATGAGTTGAGGGCTAACCTTATTACTCAGCTACAAAAAAAAGAAGGTGGTTTTGAAGGTATCATCGGTTTTGAAGATACCGTTATCCCCGATCTGCAAACTGCCATCCTATCGCGCCACAATATTTTATTGCTGGGCTTACGGGGGCAGGCAAAAACACGTATTGCCCGCCTGATGATAAACCTGCTGGACGAATACATTCCTTATATAGAAGGGTCGGAACTGTTTGATGACCCATTGGCCCCAATATCATGGTACGGCCACAGCACTGTAGAAACCAAGGGCGACGATACCCCCATTGGCTGGATCCACCGCAG
>NZ_JAQBOI010000062.1 GCF_028288105.1 Mucilaginibacter sp.
AAAATTCTCTTACTTAATAGTTTAAACACCGGTAGCTTTGTTAAATACTGATAGCCTTGGTTATATATTTTAAATATTACTTAACCCCCTTATCATGAAAACATTAAAAAGTTCCCTTATTGTAATCCTATTTGCTGCATTATTAATGTCTTTATTCTCTTGCAAAAAAGACGCGGTAAACATCAATAAAAGTTCAAAACTGCAGTTGGCTACTACCACCTTAAGTAGCTTTACAGGCCCGTTGGTAGTCTCTTTGTATGCGGGGGTTGAAAATCATGAGTATGGTAATTTAGATGGCCCGCGACTGCTGGCTAAATTCGCATCACCTAATGGTATCATATCAACGCCAACAGGAACTCTTTACATTACTGATACGGGGAATGGCAGTATTAGAAAGATTTCGCCCGAAGGTATAGTAAGCACCATTTTATTTAAAAAACGGTTTGTTAACCCACATTCTCTGACCATGGCAAGTGATGGCACCATATATTTTCTTGAAATCGGCAAGGAAAGGCCCATCAGATCCCTTCATTATGGCCGTAATGAGTCTCTATCTGAGCCAGTAGAAGTTTGCCATATAGTAGATGGCATAAAAATACCTTTTGTGTTTACCAATCTTTTTGATTTTGCCGTTGCACGGGATAGAACAATGTATTTAGTTGATGCAGGAACTCATACTATTATTAAACGTACGACTGATGGCGTAGGAACTGTATTTGCGGGTGGAACTGCAGGATATAAAGATGATAACGGCACCGATGCACAATTTAATACTCCTACAAACATAGCCGTAGATGCTGATGACAATTTATATGTTACCGACATTTTAAACTTCCGTATCAGAAAGATCACCCCTGATGGTACTGTTACTACTATAGCAGGTTCAACTAAAGGCTTTACAGATGGCGTTGGCAGCAGTGCTCAATTTACATCACTGGAAGATGTAATAGTTGCTAATAGTAACACTTTACTTGTAGCAGACGGTTATGCCGTACGCGCTATTGATTTAACTACCCATCAAGTAACAACCATTGCGGGTGGTGCAGCACCGGGCTATGTTAATGGGCCGGCACTTTCAGCCCGGTTTTCTGGTATCAGCCAAATTGCTGTTCACAACAACGATATTTATGTATCTGAAGAAGGTGTCAGATACATACGAAAAATATCGCCCCTTTAAGTTAAAACTAAGCCCGTAGCTAAGACCTTATAAGAAAAACTGTCATCGTTTTGGGGCCGTGCGCGCCCATTACCAGGGACTGTTCTATATCGGCGGTTTTTGACGGCCCTGCAATGAAAGCACCAAAGCCGTATGAATTGCTCCCTATCCGTTCATAGGCTTTGTGCATATTGGCAACAATATCTTTCATATACAGGGCAATCATCAGGTGCTGGCAAATAAAAGGCAAAACCCGATTCCCCATCAGTTCTTCTGTCAGCCACACAGCACCATTTTCGGCAACGCCAAAGTGCGCCTTTAAAACAGCTATTTCTACATCTTGCAAAGAATGTGGCGAAAGAGTGGTATCAATATCTTCGCTATATCCTGCAATGCCACCTATTCTACTGATCACACGATGCTCTGCTGATGTGTTATCCTTTATGTGCTGATGGATATCCGCCAAACTATCAACAATAAACACCACACCGCCGATAGCGGTAAGGGTATCGGCAAACTGGCTTGCCAAACCCTCCTGGTCTCCCGCAGAAAAATGGGTAGCCGGTGATGGGCTAAAAGCCGGTTGGTTTGCTGCTATGGCATTAATGATCTGTTCGCGGTCGTTCATTTTTTATCTGTTTTTAGCATACCATTCACCAAAAGATTGGTTAGGAGGCGCGGGCATGTCGCGTTGTTTAAACCATGGATTGAAACGATTATTAACCGCGAATGGCGCGAAACGTAAAACCAGCCTTCCTGCTTTACCGCTGGTATGATACAAAAAAGGCGAGGATAACGTAATACTCATAAGTTTCATAGCTGCTTTTTTTGCCGCCGGGGCATATCCGTTTTGAACTATTACCTGCCGCCATTTATACAATTGCTGATGAATATCAATCTTAACCGGGCATACGTTGGAGCATGACCCGCACAGTGTTGAAGCGAATGGCAGATCGGCAAATTTCTCCATATCCAAATTTGGGGCAAGTATGGCACCAATAGGCCCCGAAATAGCATTGTGATAACTGTGCCCTCCGCTTCTGCGGTAAACCGGACAAGTATTCATGCAGGCGCCACAACGGATACATTTAAGAGAGTTCCTAAAATCGGCCCTGCCCAATTGTTTACTGCGCCCGTTATCTACAATTATTATGTGGATCTCTTTACCATCGCGCGGCTTGCTGTAATGGCTGGAATAAGTGGTGATTGGTTGACCCGTAGCACTTCTGGTAAGCAGACGTAAAAAAACACCCAAGTGCTTTCTTTCGGGGATTATTTTTTCGATCCCCATACTGGCAATATGTATATCAGCCAAATGAGCGCCCATATCCGCATTGCCTTCATTTGTACAAACCACAAATTCCCCAGTTTCGGCTATAGCAAAGTTTACTCCTGTTAAGGCAGCCCGCCGGGTTATGAATATGTTTCGCAAATGCTGCCTGGCGGTTTCTGTCAGATATTGAGGATCTGAATTTCCTTTATCTGTACCCAGATGCAGATGAAAAAGCTCGCCTATCTCTTCTTTCTTTTTATGAATGCATGGCAGTACAATATGGCTTGGCGGTTCTTTGGCCAATTGTACAATACGCTCGCCAAGGTCAGAATCAATAACCTCTATATTGTTATTCTCCAGATATTCATTTAAGTGGCATTCTTCGGTTAGCATAGATTTGCTTTTAACCATTTGCTTTATGCCCTTAGCGTTCAGCAGATCTAAAACAATTTTATTATGGGTTTTAGCATCAGCTGCCCAATGAACGATGATACCATTGTTTTGCGCTTTTGCTTCAAACTCCTGCAGGTAAGCGGAAAGATTGGAAAGAACATTATTTTTTATGGCCGAAGCAGTAGCTCTAAGTAATTCCCAGTCGGGTAACTTATTAACGGCTTTGTCTCTTTTCTGACGAATCCACCAAAGAGTCTCGTCATGCCAGTCT
Source organism: Mucilaginibacter sp. (assembly GCF_028288105.1). GTDB lineage: Bacteria > Bacteroidota > Bacteroidia > Sphingobacteriales > Sphingobacteriaceae > Mucilaginibacter. The sequence goes on from NZ_JAQBOI010000062.1 coordinate 3,094, forward strand.
ACCCTGTCTTCATCCTTATTAAAATCGTCAGCTAATGCGGCGTGATCCTTTGTTTCCGTGCTCATTGGTACGAGTTTAATATTTCCGCTAAATGAATCACTTTAACTTTGCTGCCCTGCCTTCTCAATATACCTTCCATATGCATCAGGCAGGACATATCTACGCCGGTAATGTATTCCGCACCGTGCGACAGGTGATCTTCTACACGGTCTTTCCCCATTTTTACAGATACAGCTTCTTCGGCAACGCAAAAGGTACCGCCAAATCCGCAGCATTCGTCTGGTCGGTTAAGCGGTACAATATCTATCCCTTCCACCATATTTAAAAGCTTCCCGGGTTTTGAAAAGCCGGGGGCCACCAGTTCGCTCATCTGTGAAAGATATAGACCACGCTGGCCGTGGCAGCTTTGATGCACGCCAACCTTAAACGGGAACCTTGAAGGGAACCTTGAAGGCAGTGATTCCACCTGTAGTATATCGGTTAAAAAAGCACTAAGCTCATATATTTTATTCCGGATGGATGCGGCATCATCCGCATATTCATTGCTATGCAAATGTTCTTTGATATGCAGTACACAGCTTCCCGAAGGTGCCACTATGTAATCGAAATGCCGAAAGTTTTCGGTAAACAGCTTATCGCAGCCACCGGTAAGGTGAGCAAAACCCGAGTTTGCCATAGGCTGACCGCAACAGGTCTGGTTCTTAGGGTAGCTAACATCCACACCTAATTTTTCCAGCAGCTGTAGTGTAGCTATAGCGGCACCCGGGTAAAACTGATCTACGTAACAGGGTATAAACAAACCAACCTTCATATGGAAATACTTGAGATTGCCGAATAGTATTTGAGCTCTATAATATCGTTCGGGATCGCTTTTCTGTTCCACTCTTTATGGATGACCAAGGCGGCACCCACAGCCGAGGCCTGGGCCATAGAAGCAGAAAATACCTCTATCGCAGGGAAGGCCTTTGCAAGCAAATTCATGTACACCGAATTTTTACTGAACCCACCATCGACAAAAATCCTTTTTACCGCAGATCCATCTAACACTAATTGCGTAGAAACGATCTGCTCTGTTACCAGGTCTAAAATCAACTGGTAATAGGCTTCGATATCATCCTTAAAACCGTTAAGGTCTCTTTCTTCAAACCGCGACATTTCCGGCTTACTTTTCTGTAAACGTTCAATAATCCCCGGATCAAAGGACATATGGCGGTATTTAACAGCATTAGTGTTAAAGTGGGCTGCTATCCTTTTTACCTGTTGTTCATGCTCATAGCCTGCGAATAACCTGGAAGCCTTAACTGGTTTCCCCTGGTATTGTAAATAACAAAGGCAGTCATTTTTAAGGTCCTCGGTAGTTAATGGTATATGGTTATATGGGTTTAGGCTAATGCACCAGGTGCCTGTTGAAATAAGAATGAACGGTTCGCTAAAATTAACCAGGTACGGAATGAGCGCGGCAGAGCTGTCATGCAAGCCAATACCAACCTTATAGTTGTTACCCGGGAACAAAGCCGGCACTACTTTATTGGGTGACAGCATTGGTGGCAGTTTTGCTGTTAATCCTTCATGTTGTACCCACTCATGGTACCTGTTCCTCGCAAAATCCCACATAAAAGTATGGCAACCCACACTGGTTAGCTCAGAAAAGGGCTGGCCTGACAATAAAAAGCTAAGGTATTGCGGTAGATGCAGTGCATATTTTATTTTGGCGAATACCTCCGGCTTTTGATGCTTGATGCGATAAAGCTGCAGTCCGGAATTAAGGCTTCCCAATATAGGCGAAGCGGTAACCACGCTTAATTGTTCTTTACCGCCGTAATCGTTATAAAACTTTTGACTAAGCTCTTCCGGGTATTCTTTTAAGTAATTGTAAAGCGGCGTAAGTGGTTTGCCATCTGCGCCAACATATACAAAGCTGGCCCCATACGCAGAAAAATTAACCGCCTTTATTTTATACTCCTTCATGCGAAAGATCTCACTAAGTGAGTCGAATACAGATAAGCGTAAACTTTCAATATTCTCGCATGCGAAACCGTCTTCATCAACAGTTTCCGTAAACCGGGCAGATTTTTCGAATACAATCTGGTAATCTTCATCAAACAAGAACAATTTCTTGTTGGTTTTACCTACGTCAAATATTGCAATAACTGGTATGGCGCTCATATTCCTATCAATTACAGACCTGTGGCCACGGTATTTACTCCGCGCTCTTTGATCAGGCTATCCCTCACATTTAATTTCCTATAGGCGTTTATAGGATCTAATGCCCCTCCCATCAATAAACTTGCCTGCGCAATTAGCGGGCGCACATCTGTCCGGTAGGCAGCTTGTAATATTTCTTGCGCCAGCGCTACATCATTATTTTGTTGAGCAGCTTGTAATGCCTTTTTATCAACCAATAATGCTTGTGCATAAGCAATTTTAATAGCCTGTACCGATTGTAAAAGATCCTCTATCGGGTCTTTAACATTATGTGATGCATCTATCATCCAGCCTATATCTGTAGCATGGTTCATGTTACGTACATCCATGCCCTCCACCAATTCATTAAAAATCAGGAATAATTGATACGGGTTTATGCTGCCAACAGTAAGGTCATCATCCCCATATTTAGAATCGTTGAAGTGGAAACCTGCCAGTTTGCCTTCCATTAACAGGATAGAAACAATCTGCTCAATATTGGTACCATTCAAATGGTGACCAAGGTCAACCAATGTGCTTGCTTTAGGGCCTAATTTACTGGCCAAAAGGTATGATTGCCCCCAATCGCCAATTGTTGTGGAGTAAAAGTTAGGCTCGTACGGTTTGTATTCCACCCAAACTTTCCAGTCGTTAGGTAATGCGGCATATATCTCCTGCAAGCTTTCAAGCGTATTTTGAAACGCTCCACGGAAATTAAGCTGCCCCGGAAAGTTTGATCCATCTGACAGCCATACGGATAAAGCTTTTGAACCCAACTCAACACCATATTTAATAACTTCGATATTATGTTGAATTGCCTGTTGCCTCACCTCCTTATCAACATGGTGTAACGATCCAAATTTGTAGCTATGCTTTTGGTTTGCCTGGTCCTGGAAAGTATTGGAATTTACCGCATCAAAATGCAACCCTAATTGTGTTGCCAATGCTTTTATTGCTTGCGCATTATCAGGAATATCCCATGGGATGTGCAAGGAAATAGAGTTGCTCGACCGGTTTAACGCGTGAATAACACCCACATCTTCCAGCTTTTCTTCCAGACTGCGGGGCTCACCACCGCCCGAGAATCGCCCAAAACGGGTACCCCCGGTGCCTAATGCCCAGCTGGGTATAGCTATGTTAAAAGCTTTTAATTTGCTTATTACAGTATCAAGTTCTTTAACATCAGCCGCAACGTGTTCAAAATTGCGCTGATGATTTTTTAACAGCTGATGGTTGTGCTCATCAATTGCATACTTCTCTAATTGCATATTAAGTTTATTTATAAAGTAAAGCGGAAGGTTAACCCGCTTTACTTTAGGTGTATATTATCTTACAAACGCGGCAGCTATACCTCCGTCAACGTTTAATACGTTCCCGGTTGATTTGCTTAGTAACCCGCCGGCAAAGGCAAAACAAGCATTTGCAATATCATCCGGTAAAATTATCTCGTTCAATAAAGTGCGTTTTGCATAATAAGCAGGCAGTTCGGCCACAGTAATGCCATACGCTTTTGCGCGGCCTTCCGCCCATCCACCGGCCCAGATATTGCTATCGCTGATCACCGCATCGGGGTTAACCACGTTTACACGGATCTTATCAGGGCCAAGTTCGGCAGCATTGAGGCGGCTTAAATGCAATTGAGCCGCTTTAGCGCTTCCATAACCCGCATTATTAGGGCCGCTTACCAGTGCATTTTTACTCACTATGTTAATGATATCGCCACCATTATCCTGTTTCTTCATGATTGCCACGGCAGCTTGCGTTACAAAGAACTGGCCCTTAACCAATACATCATAAAGGATATCCCAATCTTTTCCCTGGTGGTCGGCAATGGTTTTTGATATAGATAAGCCGGCATTATTCACGATCAGGTCGACCCCGCCAAAAGCAAGCACAGCCTCGGCAAATGCCTGATCTATCTGTTCCTGGTTGGTAACATCTAACAAAGTAGTGGCAACGCTATCCTTGCCAAATTGGCTTCTGAACTCTTCACCGGCACCTGCAAGGCGTTCGGCATTCATATCATTAAGCACCACTACAGCGCCTTCCTCTATAAACTTTTTAGCGATTGCCTTGCCAATACCACCTGCGCTGCCGGTTATTAAAGCCACACGGCCCGATAAGGCTTTTGGCTTTGGCATACGCTGCAGCTTAGCTTCTTCCAGCAGCCAGTATTCTATATCAAATGCTTCCTGCCTTGGCAACGAAGTATATTCTGAAATAGCTTCGGCGCCTTTCATTACATTGATAGCGTTTATGTAGAACTCAGCGGCCACACGTGCTGTTTGTTTGTCTTTAGCGAACGTGAACATACCAACACCCGGATACAGTATCACTACCGGATTGGCATCGCGTATAGCAGGGCTGTTAGCATGCTTGCAGGTGTTGTAATAATCACCATACATTTTACGATATTCCTCAAAAGCCGGTGTAAGTTTTTCTTTGATCGCATTTACATCAGACAGATCTTCATCCCTTTGAAGCGATAATACCAGCGGGCTTATCTTGGTGCGTAAAAAGTGGTCGGGGCAACTGGTACCCATAGGCGCCAGCCTTTCCAGGTCATTAGAATTGATATATTCTAAAACACGGGCGTCATCAGTAAAATGCCCTATCATCCTGGTGTTAGATGAACAAAAGCCGCGCAGGATAGGCGCTAAAGCTATCGCTTGTTTTTTGCGGTTTTCCTCTGTTGCGCTTTCAAGCTTTTGGCCGCCAAACACAGGGCCTTTTTTTCCATAGTTCTGCTCCAGGTATTCGGCACATTTTTCTATTACCTCAAGGGTGTTGATATAGCTTTCATAAGCGGTATCTCCCCAGGTAAATAAACCATGCGATCCCAGCATAATGCCCCGTATCCCCGGGTTATTATCTAAACATTCCTTTAACTGCAAACCCAGGTCAAAACCCGGGCGCTGCCAGCCAACCCAGCCTATAGTACCACCAAATAGTTCTTTAGTTATCTTTTCGCCATCCTTTGCCGCAGCTATTGCGATAGCCGCATCGGGGTGCAGGTGGTCTATATGTTTAAATGGCAAAAAGCCGTGCAGAGGTGTATCTATTGAGGGCGCTTTTGAAGCCAGATCAAAAATGCTGTGATTAAAAAGCTCAACCATTTCATCTTCATGCTCTATGCCCCTATATACATTTTTTAAGCTGCGTAAACGGTCAACATACAAAGCAGCAAGGCCGCTTTTCTTCAGTGTTCCAATATCTCCGCCCGATCCTTTGATCCACATTACTTCCACTTGCTGGCCAGTTAGCGGGTCTTTATCTGTTACCTTACATGAAGTATTACCGCCACCATAATTGGTTAGCCTTAGGTCGGCACCTAAAAGGTTGGAACGGTAAATAAGCAGGGCGACCTCGTCTCCGGCTAACGCCGCTGCTTTTTCATCATCCCAAAGGTAACTTACATGTTTAAATTCTGTTGTGCTGGTAGCCATACAATTAATTTTAATGCTATTGAATATTTATTTTATTGAGTTGCCATAGCCAACTATCAACACAGAAAGTATTATAGTGAAGATGCCGGCAATGACGGTGTATTTTGCTTTTTTACTTACGCCTTTCCATTCATTTAAAAATAACCCCCAGCTGTTTGCAATGAGTATGATGAAAGCCATATGCAAGATCCATGAACTGGCCCCGTTGCCCAATTTACTTTCGCCCATACCATAAAAGAAAAATTGCAAGAACCAGGTTGTACCCGCGAGGGCGCAAAAAAGATAGTTTTTTAGTAACGGTGTTTTTTTGTTGGTATAATCGCCAAATGTTTTATTACGGGCATTTAATATCATGCACCATATAAAGTTGGTGGTTAACCCGCCCCATAATATCACTATGTAGGTAACATTATTTGAGAAAAGGAAATTGCCTTGCCCCGCATGGGTTGACTGCCAGGTGGTATTAGCCATATCGGCCATGGTTTTTCCTGCCTCTATCCCGAAATTAAAACAGGCGCTTAAAACACCTGATATAATGGCGACAAAAATGCCCAATCCAAAACGGTAATCTTTATTATTGTTTTCGGCTTGCTGGTTTTTGGCCAGATCACGCTCTTTAATTGTTCCTGCCCGCCCGCAAATAATAATACCGATGGTACAAATAACAATACCTAACAAAACCATTTGGCCCCAGTGGCTATGCAACAGCATGCTAAAGGTATCCTTACCTTCTTTTGGGTAGATATTATAATAAACAGATGGAATAATTGAACCAAATACCGCGCATAGGCCCAGTATAATAGTGCTGCCTAATGATACACCCAAATAGCGCACCCCCAAGCCATAGGTAAGACCGCCAATGCCCCAAAGCAAACCAAAAAAGTAGGTGAGCAATAGTATTTGCCCATCTGTTGCTTTAATGATCTCGCTAAAGTTTGGAATAGTTAACCATGCGGCCAGCGGCGGCACAATAAGCCATGAAAATATACCGCCTATTATCCAAAAGCTCTCCCATGCCCATCCTTTTACTTTTTTGTAAGGGATGTAGAAACTACCAGACGCAAAGCCGCCTATAAAGTGGAATATAACTCCAAATATTATCTGCATAATTTATTTTTAACCTGTTTATAATTGGTTAACAATAATAAATTTATAAGCTGATAAAACTGTCACCCACTGTTTCCGCTTAATGGCAAGCCATGCTTTACGTTTCTAAATGGAAGGCCGGACGATCGTATTAAAAGGCACCTTTATTTGCTCAGCCATATTGCTTAAAACAAGTTCCGCAGCTTTTTTACCCATAAAATCAAAGTCTGCTGAAATTGTGGTGATCCCGTTTAAAATAAACTTTTTTAATGGTGTTTCATTATATGAAATAATGCCGATATCCTCTTTCAACACCAACTGGTTCGACAACAATTTGCCAACCAGCTCAACCAGGTCATTTTCTGTTAGTGTAATATATAAACTGTTCTTTGATATGTTTTCGTTTTTAAGGTCCGGGATAATTTCATAATCACAATTATACTTTTTGCAGAAATTCAGGAAACCCATAAGTATATCGGTTGAATAATAGCTATTCTTCGGGAAAACTATCGCAAGCGAGGTATATAGCCTAACCTGTGGTAATAACTCAACCAGGGAGTTATAAATATCATTTTCAAAATCCTCATATACGGCAGCAAATTTTCCGTCTACTCCATCTACCAATTTCCCCACTAAAATCAATTTTTCTTTGGGGATCTGGTTGATGACTTGAAAAGGCTCTTCGCCATTATCTACAAAATGCGGGATTATTACAATTTTATCATACCTGTCTATCTTATCGGCCAATATCTTTTTTAAAAAACTTAAACTGCTGTTATAAATAAAAAAATCAATCGACGCGCTATCTCCTAATGATTCTGCGAAAGAATCGTATATCATTTTCTTGGGGCTGCTAAGCTTATTAAACAATAGCAGCACCTTGATAGACCGGTTTATATTGGTATTGGAAATAAAATAACCTTTCCCCGGCACAGAGCTAACTACACCACTTTGTTTTAAGGTATTGTATGCTTTTGTCACAATATTTCTTGAAACATCCAGCGCGATACTCAGATCATTTATGGATGGCAAAACATCATTGTCATCTATCAGCTTATCATTAATACCCTGTAATATAGCATTGCATAACTGCCTGTAATAAGGTGTTAATGAATATTCATCTATATGCAGGATCTTAAGGAAGTTTTTCATGATATAAATATCGTCAAATCTGTTT
>NZ_JAQBOI010000166.1 GCF_028288105.1 Mucilaginibacter sp.
TTCCGAACAGAGAAGTTAAGCCCGCCAGAGCCGATGGTACTGCAGTAAAATGTGGGAGAGTAGGTCGGTGCCCAATCTTAAAGTTAAACCCGTTATCCAAAAGATAACGGGTTTCTTTGTTTAGGAATCTTTTTTGTCCGTAAGACAGAAAGTCCGCAAGTCCGTAAGACGGAACGGATGATCACAGAACTTCTTCCGGTCTTAGCTGGCTCCCCGTCTTTCCGACTATCCTCCCCAAGCGTTCACGTTCACGGCCGTGAACACCCGTGAACATTGTCAATATCCTTATAATCAGTGTATTGCTATAATGCCTACTGACAATATAACGCCACCACTTTTGGTAGTTACAATATAACCCGTATACCTCCTGTAACCTTACTTATGGATCCTGAAACAGTTCAGGACGACAAGGCAGCAAACTGCCAACTATAAACTGCTAACTTCATACCCCAACACTACCAAGCCCATTCGTGGATGGCCGGACAGGCGCAACCCGTCTATTTTCAACAAAACAGAACTAAACTTTAATCGGTGTGTTGTTTTAAAAAACATATACCATGAAAAATCCATTTAAAAAACACGATAACAGCAATAAATTAATAGCAGGTTTGGCGCTCGGGGCAATTTTTGCAGGGGCCATTGTATACCTGTATATTAAACGCAAAGCAGATATAGACGCAGCTGCGGCCGAACTTAAAGAGAGCGCTCAGGATTACCTAAAGGAAAAAAGAAAACAAGCGAAAAAAGCGAAAACGGATGTGAGCGAGCTGGCAGACATTGTTCGTCATTAATTATTGCTTAATATAATGCAGGGCTGTCCATCCTGTCCGCCAATCCCATACCTGCGAACGGACTACCCTAAACCCGATAGCAGCGGATACCGGCCCTCTTGCACCTAATGCCTGCGGGCGTATGAGCGTATAGCGGGGCTACCATAACCTATGAAATGCTGGTGCTGATTTACTAAAAATACCTTTTACAACGTATTACCGCTGCGATTGGTGATCACGCGGTAAACTATCCAATCGTCGGTTTCAAATACCTTGCGGAAGTTTACATTGGGAATGGTGCGCTTAACGCTAAAGATGTATTTTTCATTAAGCTGTGTGTAACCGGATACTATGTTTTTGGCGGTTGCCACTACTATATAATCCACATACTTATCGGGCGACTCCAAAGCACTCAGGAAGTTACTTTCGTAGGGTATTATAACGGGCTTTATATCATGGGTAAAGGCCACTATACCGTAAGCAATGGCATCGTCAAGCAACACGTGCGATTCGGTTGGCAGGCTGTTAAGATAGTTGGCCACATCTACATTGTCTGCCTGGGTCTTATCTTGCTGGCGGTTAAAAAAGGCGTTTGCAAAGTTTTGCTCTTCGGCTATGGATGATGTTCTTAAATAGTACCAGCCAAAATACAGCTGCACCAATACGGTTAGCAGGAGCAGTATTTTAAAACTCTTGTGGTTTTTAATAGTATGGGCTTTAAAAATTACACATAAATAGGCCAGTATTAAAAATATCATGTAGTACTGGTAAGCCAAAAATACTTTATCGTATTTAATGTGCAGAAATTCGATAAACGCGAAAGGGATGAGTATGGTTAATACCTGGTAGGTACTTTCCCTAAAAAGGTACATGGCAATAAGTATCATGGGGCAAAACAGTACCACACGTGCCGATAGCAGGATAGAGGTTTCGGGTATTTTGTAATTAGTGTTGGTGGTTAACTGATCGAAACTTAGTTTATCTATTAATACGTTCCATGTGGCATAGGGGCTTTCCGCAAAGTAATTAAGATCATTTGCGTGGGTAAGGTTAAGCAACTTGTAGCATAGCACGGCTGCCAGGGGCAAGCTGAACAATATGATGTAAAGCGCGAATGTTTTATTGATGAGCTTACGCCTTAAAGACGGGCTGTTGAAGCTTATGAACAGCCTGAAAATTGATTCCTGCTCGCCCAGGTTTAAGCTGTTTATGGTGATAGATAACACCAGCGGTATAAAGAAAAGGGTAAGCCAGATGAACTTATAATCGCAAAATATTAATATGACCAGGCATAAACTGGCAATAGATACGTGGAAGGTTGTGTTTGACCGGTAAAACTTAAACAGGTTAAGAAAGAACAGGAAGAAAAAGATAAGTACAAGATATATGCTTTTACCAGAAGCCGCGGTGTAAATTATACCCGGATGGAACAGAAACAGGATAAGTAAGAGCCATATGTAACCATCGTCATTAAGGCGTTTGGCTACTGTTGTAGCTATTATGTAAAACAGCGCGGCAGTACCCACGGCCGAAGCCAATACCGGCGCCAGTGTAGTGCTAAATATGTTAAATAAAAAAGTAGCATAGAATGGTAGTATGGGGGATGTTAGGCCCATTACTTTTAGGCGGTTACCTAATCCTTCGAAAACTATTTTAGATTTTTCGATATAGAATAACGACTCGTGGTTGTAATACCCCAGGTTGTTTAAATATATGCCGCATACCAGGTAATAAATAACCAATATAAAGGCAAGTATAGATAGGAATATGGTACCCGTTAGCTTCATTATTTTACAATGTTTGTTGGGCTGTTAACTTTACTTAAACCATGATTGGTTTTTTCCCAGTAAAAGGGTTTTACTATCAACTGATATAAGCCTTTATAAGCGGCTACAGAGTGCATTAGCCAATATATAGGGTTTGCTATTGCAAACAATATTAACTCGTAATAACGCCTTTTAAACACCGCTATCATGTTTATATATATCATAAGGATATTGCCTACCATAAGGTTAAATATAGACATGAACAGCACCCAATCTGGAAACAGGGTACGGATGCTGGAAAGATCAAACACAACATAGCATATAAAGAAGGTTAGCAGCAGTGGATATACCAGGAAGGTAACCGGCGTTGCCCCGATAAAAAAGTTAAAACCCAGGAACCCTTTCCAGCCAATTTCTTTCCACAGGGCAACCGGGTTGCGCATGTGTACCAGGTAGGTTTGCATATAGCCCTTTATCCAGCGGCTTCGCTGGCGAATCCAGTTAAAGGGTTCGTTGTTGGCCTCTTCATATGTAGTGGAGTTGATGATGGCGATCTTATAACCTTTTGCATAAGCACGAACGCCAAGGTCGGCATCTTCGGTTACGTTGAAGGGATCCCATGCGCCAAGTTCAATTAGCTCTTCCAGTTTAAAGTGATTGCTTGTACCACCCAAAGGGATAGGGATATCTAATGTATCCAACCCCGGAAGCATGTAATCAAACCAATAGGAGTATTCAAGGGTGAACATCCGGGTCAAAAAGTTCTCGTTACGGTTAAAGTAGTTTAGCGCGCTTTGTACGCAAATGTATTCGTCTGGCAATTTGCCAAATAAGGACACTACTTTTTTAAGCTGATCGGTATCGGGGATATCCTCTGCATCGTAAATGGTTAGATATTTGCCGCGCGCAAAGTGCAGGCCGTAGTTACATGCCTTTGGTTTGGTTTTAGGCATGTGAAAAGGCACCACTATTACCTCAAATATGGCAGGGAAATCCAGGTTTTT
>NZ_JAQBOI010000125.1 GCF_028288105.1 Mucilaginibacter sp.
TAGGGAACCTTATTGCCGTGCAAATTAGCGGCACATTTATAGTGCCATGGGTATGGCTGTTTTCGGCAATAGGCTTATGTACATTTATTGGCTTATCATCAGGATTTTATCCGGCTAAAAAAGCAGCCAAGCTTGACCCGGTAGAGGCGTTGAGGTACGAGTAATGATGTGCAGATATGCGAATGTGCAAATATGCAGATGAAAAGTAATTTGCATATCTGCACATCTGTAATCTGCACATCCGCTACAGCATCACATTTTTTAGCGGATAATCAAATAATAATTTTTCCAGGTAGGGCATGGCCAGGGCATTTTCAAAAGCCGCGGCATGGCGTGGGTGGTGCATATCGCTTGATATAAAATCAACCATTTCATTATCTATCATTTCTTCTGCAATTTTTTTGGCCTGCTTACCATAATAACCGGTTAATGAAATGGTGTTTAATTGCAGATCGCAGCCCCAGTTACGTATGGTTTTTAACTGATCAATGTTCATATAACCATATCTTTCGGGGTGTGCCAATATTGGTTTATAGCCCGAATCCTGCAACTTTTGTATAGTGTGTATAACATTGGGTGGCTGGTTGATGAACGAGATCTCGAACAATACATAGTTATCGCCCATTGTAAAAACCTTGCGGTCTTCAATGCGTTTTTCAAAAGTTTCATCAAGATAGTGCTCTGCCGCTGCAGAAATATCGATATCTATTTTTTGATTTTCTAATTCAGCTTTAAGAATGGCAAGCGCGTTGCCAATGCTTTCGGCATCATTACGGTAATAATCTATCATTACGTGCGGGGTAGCAATTATTTTTTTAATACCCAGCGCCATCATTTTTTTTATCAGGAATATAGATTCTTCAACATTTTGCGCCCCGTCATCAATACCGGGCAAAACGTGCGAGTGCATATCTGTAACAACTGTGCTGTAATCAAAGCTCACAGTTCTTTTAACTTCTTTCTTCTTAAATAATCCGAACATTTTTTAGCGATTGGTATATTGGCCATCGTAATAGTCCTGGTAATGGCCCGATGTAACATCATTCAGCCATTGCTCGTTAGCAAGATACCAGTCAACCGTTTTTTCCAGGCCTTCTTCAAAGGTAATAGAGGGTTCCCAACCCAGTTCATTTTTTAGTTTGGTAGCATCTATGGCGTATCTTAGATCGTGGCCGGCCCTATCTGTTACATAGGTTATCAATTTTGCCGATTCACCTTCCTTGCGTCCCAGCTTTTTATCCAGTATGGTACACAACAACTTAATCAGGTCAATGTTTTTCCACTCGTTATGGCCGCCAATGTTGTAAGTAGAACCGGCAGCAGCTTTATGGAATATAACATCAATAGCCCTTGCATGGTCTTCCACCCAAAGCCAGTCGCGCACGTTCTCGCCTTTACCGTAAACGGGTACTGCTTTGCCTTGTTTAATGTTATTTATAGCAAGAGGGATCAGTTTTTCGGGGAAATGATAAGATCCGTAATTGTTTGAGCAATTAGATATAACGGTATTCATTCCATAGGTATCATGGTAGGCCCTTACAAAATGATCTGAACTTGCCTTTGAGGCAGAATAAGGCGAATGCGGGTCGTATTTGGTCTCCTCTGTAAATAAGCCCTCTGTGCCTAACGAGCCATATACCTCATCTGTGGAAACGTGATGAAAGCGGGGTTTGTCAGAACGGCCCCCCCAATGCAGGCGGGCTACATTTAAAAGGTTGGCAGTACCTAATACATTTGTCATCACAAAACTTCCGGGATCGGTAATAGACCTGTCTACGTGCGATTCGGCAGCTAAATGTATAATACCTTCAATTTCTTTTTCGCGGATAAAAAGATTACGAAGAAATTCTGTATCACAAATATCGCCTTTTATAAAGCGGTAATTGGGTTCGTTCTCAATATCTTTAAGGTTGGCCAGGTTACCCGCATAAGTAAGCTTATCCAGGTTAATAATGGTATAATCGGGATAGTTTTTTACAAAACGGCGCACCACGTGCGACCCTATAAAGCCGGCACCACCTGTAATAATTATCTTTTTCATGAGCAGGGGTTTAATTATAATGGATTTTGGGCGATATAGTTTTCCCATTCCCATGCCGATGACATCATTGTGTTGAGGTCAAGATCGGCTTTCCAGTTTAATTTTTTTGTTGATTTGGTTACATCGCCCCAAACCTGTTCAACATCGCCATCGCGGGCGGGGCCTATCTCATATTTCAGCTTAACACCTGTAACCTTTTCAAAAGCTGTTATCACCTCTAACACCGAGCTGCCGGTGCCTGTACCTATGTTAAATACATCGTATCCGGTAAAGCTTTCCCTCTCCATTAATTTGATAGCCGCAACATGGGCCTTAGCTAAATCAACCACGTGAATATAGTCGCGGATGCAGCTGCCATCGGGAGTGTTATACGTATCGCCAAAAACGGTTATTTTTTCGCGTTTACCTATTGCTGTTTGGGTGATAAAGGGAACCAGGTTTTGCGGAACGCCATTAGGCAGCTCGCCAATTAAAGCACTGTCATGCGCGCCCACCGGGTTAAAATAGCGTAATGCTATTACCTTGTATTTAGTGCCGGCCGCTACAACATCCTTCAATATTTCTTCGGCTATTTGCTTGGTATTACCGTAAGGCGATTCGGCAGGTTTAACAGGTGCATCTTCGGTTACCGGCAAAGAATCTGGTTGCCCGTAAACTGTGCAGCTTGATGAGAAAACAAAGTTTAATGCCTTGCCATTATACGCGCCCAAAATATTTATAAGCGAATAAAAGTTATTGCGATAATATTTAAGTGGTTGCTTTACCGATTCGCCAACGGCTTTAGATGCGGCAAAATGTATAATACCGGCAATGTCTGATTCTTTTGCTGCAAAATCTTTAACAGCCTTTTCATCGCATAGGTCCAGCTGGTAAAAATCTGGTTTATAACCAATGATCTTGGCCAGTTGGTCTAATATTTTAATGTTTGAGTTAGATAAGTCATCAATGATCACCGGGTCGTAGCCGGCATTAACTAACTCAACTACTGTGTGCGAGCCTATAAAACCTAACCCGCCTGTTACTAATATCTTCATGTAAACGATGTAATTAAAAAGGGACTTGCCCTTATAATACCATATAACAAACGCCATACGGGTGCCGGATGTTACTATTGCTTGTTAAAGTAAGTAAAATCCTTATGTAATATTTCTTTCTCGGGCAGGGATTTAAAGTACTCGTACGTGATCTTCAAACCTTCGCTTCGAGATACTTTTGGCTCCCATCCTAAAATAGCCCTGGCTTTGGTAATATCCGGCCTGCGCTGTTTAGGGTCATCAGTTGGTAGGGGCAGGCTTATCATTTCCTGGTTGGTGCCGGTTAATTTTATTATCTCTTCACCAAACTCGCGTATGGTTATCTCATCCGGGTTCCCAATATTCATTGGCTGTGCATAATCGCTATGCAGCAAACGGTATATACCTTCTATCAGGTCATCTACATAACAAAACGAACGGGTTTGTGAACCATCGCCAAACATGGTTAGGGGTTCGCCACGTAATGCCTGGCCAATGAATGCCGGTAAAACACGCCCGTCGTTTAGGCGCATGCGGGGTCCGTAAGTGTTAAATATTCTTATAATACGGGTTTCTAATCCGTGAAAAGTGTGGTAAGCCATCGTAATAGCTTCCTGGAAACGTTTAGCCTCATCATAAACCCCACGCGGGCCAACAGGGTTAACATTGCCCCAATACTCTTCGGGTTGTGGGTTAACGTTAGGATCACCGTATACTTCAGATGTAGAAGCGATAAGCATCCTTGCACCCTTAGAGCGTGCTAAACCCAGCAAATTATGTGTGCCTAATGAGCCTACCTTTAATGTTTGGATAGGGATCTTTAAATAATCGATAGGGCTTGCAGGCGATGCAAAGTGTAATATGTAATGCAGATCGCCGGATACGTGCACAAACTTGGAAACATCGTGGTTATAAAACTCAAAGTTTTCCAGTTTAAACAAATGTTCAATGTTGCGCAGGTCGCCTGTTATCAGGTTATCCATACCAATAACATGGTAATCTTCTTTAATAAACCTATCGCATAAATGCGAGCCCAAAAAACCGGCTGCACCGGTTATTAAAATACGTTTACGTTCTGCCATTAGTTTATTATTTTTCTGCCTATACTGTTGTAGTAGAAACCCAAATCAATCATTTTTTGAAGGTCGTATAAGTTACGGCCATCAAATATAACCTTGCTTTTTAAGAGCCCGGCCACCTGTTCAAAATCAGGCGTACGGAATACCGACCACTCTGTTACAATTAACAAAGCATCGGCATCATTAAGCACCTCATACGGATCGACGCCGTATGCTATTTTATCCCCAAGCAAAGCCTTAACATTTTTCATCCCCTCGGGGTCATAAACTGTTATGGTGGCGCCGGCTGCCAATAATTCATCTATAATATATAACGCTGGTGCTTCACGGATATCATCAGTTTCGGGCTTGAAAGCCAGTCCCCACATCGCGAATTTTTTGCCTTTAAGGTCGTTATTGTAATATTGTTTCAGTTTTTGTACCAAAACCTTTTTCTGGATCTCGTTAACTTCCATTACAGAGTTAAGGATCTTAAAGTCGTATTTATTTTCCTGGGCAGATTTTGCCAGGGCCTGCACATCTTTAGGGAAACAGCTACCACCGTAACCAATACCCGAAAACAGGAAACGGTTACCAATACGGTTATCGGCGCCTATACCGCGCCGAACCATATCAACATCGGCACCAACCAGTTCGCAAAGGTTAGCCACCTCGTTCATGAACGATATTTTTGTTGCCAAAAAAGAGTTGGCAGCATATTTTGTAAGCTCGGATGAACGCTCATCCATAAATATAACCGGATTGCCCTGGCGCACATATGGTGCATAAAGTTCGGCTATTAACTTGCGCGCACGTTCGTCTGTTGTACCAACAACCACACGGTCTGGCTTCATAAAATCTTCAACAGCAACACCTTCACGTAAAAACTCGGGGTTTGATACCACCGCGCACTCTACATTGGTATTTGCTTTTATAACAGCGGTAACCTTATCTGCTGTACCAACCGGTACGGTAGATTTTGTTACAATAACTTTATAGTCGGTAACCAATTTGGCAATATCTTTAGCGGCGCCTAAAACGTAACTCAGGTCGGCAGAACCATCGCCACCCGGAGGAGTTGGCAAGGCCAGAAATATGATCTGTGCATCGGCAATTGCAGTGGCCAGGTCAGTTGTAAACAGCAATCTTTTTTGGCTAATGTTGCGGTTGAAAATTAATTCGAGGCCGGGCTCATAAATTGGGAGTTTACCATCCTGCATCATTTTTACCTTCTGTTCGTTAATATCAACACAGGTAACTTGATTGCCGGTTTCCGCTAAACATGTACCGGTTACCAGCCCAACATAACCTGTTCCAACAACAGCTATTTTCATAATTTTATTTTTGTGTTAATATATTACTTTTATGCCCGACGAAGATAATAATTCATAAACAAAAAATGCTCTTCCTATATAACATCGGCATCAATATATACTACGGGTTAGTTTATATGGTTTCCATTTTTAATAATAAAGCAAATTTGTGGATCAAAGGCCGCCGGGAGCAGCGCGTGCAATCTTTGGAGTCGAGCATTTGGTTTCATTTCGCGTCGTTGGGGGAGTTTGAACAGGGGCGGCCGGTACTGGAAAAAATAAGGCTTTTGTACCCACAGCATAAAATTGTGATCACTTTTTTTTCACCTTCGGGATACGAGATACGGAAAAACACCCCACTGGCCGATGCTGTATATTATTTACCGCTTGATACCGCTAAAAACGCGCAGGAATTTATAAGTGCCATTAAGCCGGTAATGGCCATTTTTACCAAGTACGAATACTGGTATCACTTTTTTAACGAACTGCATAAACAGCACGTGCCTTTATATATTATCTCAAGTATATTTCGCCCCGGGCAAGTGTTTTTTAAATGGTACGGTGGCTTACACCGCAAAATGCTGAAACTGGTAACCTGGTTTTTTGTGCAGGATATAGCCTCTAAACATTTACTGCATGATGTGGGCATTACCAATGTAACCATTAGTGGCGATACCCGGTTTGACAGGGTGTGGGCAAACGCGCAGCAACCAAAAGAGTTACCGGAGATAGCCGCGTTTAAGAATGGCCAAAAACTATTTATAGCCGGAAGCACCTGGCCAGCTGATGAAAAGCTGATAGCGGGATTAATTACCCAGCACCCCGACTGGAAATTTATTATTGCACCACATGAGATTGGCGAGGGTAAAATAAACAATCTGGTAAACTTACTGCCAAAGGATACCACTATCACATTTTCTGAGATCTCACATCTCACGTCTCATATCTCACATCTCATCATAGATAACATCGGTATGCTATCCTCGCTCTATCAGTATGCGGATATTGCCTACATAGGCGGTGGGTTTGGTGCGGGGATCCATAACACGTTGGAAGCCGCGGCTTTTGGTATGCCGGTGATATTTGGCCCTAAGTATGATAAATTTAAAGAAGCCAAAGATCTGGTTGAGCTTAAAGCCGGGTTCAGTATCAGCGATGTTGAGGGATTACAAATTGTTGCAGGCAGATTAATGAAAGATGAAATATTCAGGCGTGCAACAGCCGCAACAACAAAAGATTATGTGCAGCAACATATTGGTGCTACTGATGCGATAATGGATTATATAAGGGAGAAACACTGATTAGTTTTTACCACAAAGAACACAAAGAAAAAAACACAGAGGGCGCAAAGAAAATCTCTGTGCCCTTTGTGGTTAAATTACTAAATTATCCATCCCCAACTAACCTAACATTTTCTTAATATTGCCACTATGGGCTTTTTGGACATTCCCGGCTTAGGCAAGGCACACTATCACGAATATGGCAGCGGCAGTAAACCGTTACTGGCTTTTCATGGTTACGGCATGACGGGCAGGCAATTCCACGTGCTCGAAAACTCCATCCTGCAGGAATACCATGTTTACGGCTTCGACCATTTTTTTCACGGAGAAAGCAAACTTAGCAATTGGACCGAACAGCAAATAATTGAGGGTATGCCCAAAACAATGATAAAGGCCCACCTGGAAGAATGGTTTAAACTGCACGGCAAACAACGCTTTTCGGTAATGGGTTATTCCATTGGTGCTAACATCGCGCTATTACTGATTGAAGAGTATGCCGACCTGATTGACGAAATTATACTCATGGCGCCCGACGGCTTATCAGTTTATAAGGGCTTTCATTTTTTAACTTATCAGCCGGTAGGCCGGTATATGTTTAAAACGGTTACCAAAAGTAAGTGGCTGGCACCGGCGCTGCTCAGAAACCTCAAAAAGGTAAGGTTTATTGATGATGGCCTGTACCAGATAGCCTATAATGAAATTGATACCGAACAAAAACGGCAGGATGTTTATTATACCCTAAACCTTATCCGTTTGTTAAAACCCGATACCAATAAAGTAGCTGAGCTAATAAACCGGCACCATATAAAATGCCGGCTAATTTTTGGCAAGCACGATAATTTGTTCCCGATGAAGGCGGCATTGCCTTTTATTAATAGCGTACCAAATGCCGAAGTGCACGAGGTAAATATGGGGCATTGGTTAGTAACCAAACAATTGGATGAGTATTTAGTAAATTTACAGCAATGATACCCGCCCGCCGAGTAAAACTTTTTAGCAACTGGTTTGCCATGTATATGCGTTACCGCATGCGCAGGGCTTTTAATAATTTGGTAGTTATGCCATTTACACCAAAGCCGGGGCACTCCATATTACTGCTTTGCAACCACTTTAGCTGGTGGGATGGCCTTTGGGGTAATTACCTGGCCTATTGGCACCTAAACCGCAATCTGTATATTATGATGCAGGAAGATCACCTAAAAAAGCGGATGCTGCTGAACCTGTTTGGCGGATTTTCGATAAACAGGTCATCGCGCGAGATGATAAAATCCCTGCAATATGCAGCCGGTTTACTGAATGACCCCGAGAACCTTGTGGTAGTTTTCCCACAAGGAGAACTAATATCAAACCATACCACCGAAATTAAGGTAGAGAAGGGCATAGAGCGCCTCATTAAGAATATAAAGGGCCCCTGCCAGATAGTTTATAACTGCGCCCTGATAGATTATTTTGAAAGCCTGAAACCATCAGTATATTTCCATTTGTTTGATTGCGGGTTGGCCGGCGAAGTATCTTTTGAAGAATTGATTGTCCGGATAAATAACTTTCATCAGCAGGCGCTACAGGCACAGGTAAATGTGGAGCATTAACATATGTTGTATCCAAAGAAAAACCCGGTTGCAAAATGGATCTTTAAAGCTTATGTAAATTGGCTTGTTGGCAAGGAATTTCATGAATATATATATAACGCAGTTAAGGTTGATAAGGATAAGTCGATACTATTAATTGCCAATCACTTTAGTTTTTGGGATGGCCTGATATTGTTTTGCCTTAACGATAAGCTGTTTAAAAAGAATTTCCATGTAATGATATTGCAGGATACCGCGCAAAAAATAGGTGCATTGCGGTATGGCGGGGC
This sequence comes from Mucilaginibacter sp., assembly GCF_028288105.1. Taxonomy (GTDB): domain Bacteria; phylum Bacteroidota; class Bacteroidia; order Sphingobacteriales; family Sphingobacteriaceae; genus Mucilaginibacter. The sequence continues at coordinate 8,564 of NZ_JAQBOI010000125.1, forward strand.
TTTTTCGGTCGATAAAAGTTCGAGAAGCATGCTGGAATCATTGGATTATGCGGCGCAACTATTGAATGATCCCGGCAACCTGGTATTGATGTTCCCGCAAGGCAGGTTGTTTTCAAACTTTGTGAGCCGGGTAAAATTTGAAAAAGGTATTATAAAGCTCATTGAAAAAGCCGGAAATAATTGCCGGATAATTTTTGCCGCGACATTTATTCAATATCTTAAGCACAAAAAGCCATCTGTTACCGTTTACTTAAAACAAGAAGACGATACCTATGCAGGCAAAAATATAACTGACTTACAAAACAACTATCAGTTGCATTACGATAGATCAAAGCAGCAGCAAACCGAAATTGACATAAAGTGATCATAACCCTTTTAGTAACTTTCATATTTCTGATACTTCGTTTTACGGTTACGCTGTTCAATTTTTTGTCGAACCCTAAACTGCCGCGAATTGGCAAGCATTACGAGGATAAAATATCCATACTCATCCCCGCCCGTAACGAAGCAGATAACATCCTTATTCTGCTGCAATCCATCTACGAACAGGATTATCAAAACTATGAGGTGATTACACTTGATGATCATTCGACCGATAATACCTATGCGCTTTGCGAAACATTTGCCCGGGAACACTCAAACTTTAAAGTAATAAAAGGCAATACCCTGCCCGCTGATTGGCTGGGGAAAAACTATGCCTGCTATCAACTGGCCGAACAAGCTACCGGTGCTTATTACTTGTTTTTAGATGCCGATGAGCAAGTATACAAAGGCTTATTCAATAGCGCTATTCACCGCATGAATTTGCGTAGCTTAAGCTTGCTAAGCCTGTTCACTAACCAGGATATGCGCACAACAGGCGAAAAAATGGTAGTGCCGCTAATGCATTATATATTACTGAACCTGTTACCGCTAAGGCTGGTTTATTTGATTAAGAGCGCCGCTGTTGCTGCTGCCAGCGGCCAGTTTATGCTGTTTAATGCCGAAGATTATAAAAAATATCAATGGCACCTATTGGCCAAAAATAAGGTGGTAGAGGATGTAGTGGTCATGAAACTGGTAAAGGCAGCTAAACTAAACGGCGAAGCGTTGCTGGCTAATGGTATGATAAGCTGCCGCATGTATAAGGGGTACAATGAAGCTATAGATGGTTTCGGGAAAAACTTTTTGGCGGCATTTAACTATAACATTATTGGGTTCTTGATTTATTTATTGTTGATTATTGGCGGCCCGGCAGTGGTGATAATGACCTTAAACCTTAACTTTATATTGATGATGATAGGCCTTATTGTGCTTACCAGAATCATGATTTCATTAACAGCAGGACAAAACGCTTTACTTAACTTACTTTTACATCCGATACAAATGCTGAGCCTGCTGCTCATTGGTTTTACATCAATACAAAAACACCTCACCAAAACCACCATATGGAAAGGCCGCAAAATTTAAATGTTACCCCGCGTGCAGCCATTGTAGTTATCTTATTATTTCATGCGGTTGGGCTTATTGGCTTATCTATACCCATTTCAAGGACGTTGTTTTTCCAGATAGTCCCCTTTCATTTACTATTAATGCTGGCAGTAATTATATTGAGCCATCACAAATTCAATAGTCGTTTTGGGATATTTATACTTATCATATTTTGGTTTGGTTTTATAGCTGAGTGGGTAGGGGTGCACAAAGGCTGGCTGTTTGGCAATTATGCTTATGGCAAAACGCTTGGGTTAAAACTATTTGATATTCCGCTAATGATAGGTGTAAACTGGTTCCTGCTGGTTTATGCGGTAGGGGTAACCATGCAACGCATTCGGTTAAAAAGTGCTTTTTTCAGGGTGATAACAGGTGCTGCGGTTTTAGTTTTGCTTGATCTGCTGATAGAGCCTGTAGCCATTAAGTTTGACTATTGGCATTGGGTTAATAACATAATACCGCTTAAAAATTACATCTGCTGGTTTTTGGTAAGCGCCGGGATGCTGTACGTTTTTGAGTGGTTCAATTTTAAAAAGCAAAGTAAAGTAGCGCCGGTGTTGCTGGTAACTGAGTTTGTATTTTTTGGAGTATTGGAGGTGGTGATACGCTTATAATATCACGCAAAGACGCTAAGGCGCAAAGAAGAAATTAAACCGCGTCTTTGCGTCTTTGCGTGAAAAATTCTACCCTCACCTTTTTACTTTCAGCTTAAATTTTAATACGTAAATTTGTACCACAATGGGTGATTATCAGCTACAGGTTACTATCGACCAGGACTCGGGCTTTTGCTTTGGGGTGGTTTACGCTATTGATATGGCCGAAGAGATTTTGGCCGAAGATGGTTATCTGTATTGCCTTGGCGATATAGTACATAATGATGAGGAGGTGGAGCGCCTGAAAGCGCAGGGCCTTCGCATTATTGACCATTCTGAACTGGCAAACCTGCAAAACGAAAAGGTGCTGATCCGCGCGCATGGCGAAGCGCCCGAAACTTATAAGATAGCTTTAGAGAATAACATTACACTGATAGATGCATCGTGCCCGGTGGTTTTAAAACTGCAAAACCGCATCAAAACATCGTACGATAATAACGAGAAGATCCTGATCTTTGGCAAGCATGGCCACGCCGAAGTTGTGGGCCTGCAAGGGCAAACCAATGGCGATGCCATGGTTTTTCAGGATATTACCGAACTGGACGATGCCGACCTGCCGGCCAGCTTTACCCTGTACAGCCAGACCACCAAAAGCATGGAAAAGTTTTACCATGTTAAAGAACAGTTGCTTTCACGTGGTTACGAAGTAAAAGCTAATGATACCATTTGCCGCCAGGTAAGTAACCGCGATAAAGATCTGCCTGCATTTGCCACTAAGTTTAATAAGGTGGTATTTGTATCGGGTAAAAAGTCATCAAACGGGAAGGTGCTTTATGAGGTTTGCCGCAAGCATAACGCTAATACTTATTTTGTGTCATCGTTAAGCGAACTGGATAAGTCAATGTTTGCACCCGGTGATAAGGTAGGCATTGCAGGTGCAACATCAACCCCTATGTGGTTAATGCAGCAGGTAAAAGCCGAACTGGAAAGCTATTAACAGCACGCTATTTGCTTGTAAAAAAGTCTTCTCCTTTGGAGGAGATTTAGAGGAGGCCATCATCTTGCAAAAAACACAATCATACACCGGTTTATTTATTGCCTTGCTTGTATTGGGTAGCTGGGTTGCCTCCACTGTGCTGTTGATGCAATGGCAGGTAGATTTTAAAAACCCGCTGCTTTACTTATTTATTCTGCTGCAAATGCACCTATATACAGGACTGTTTATTACCGCGCACGATGCAATGCACGGTACTATAGCACCCAATAAGCCGGCGAATAATTTAATAGGTTTTATCTGCACTTTCCTATACGCCTCGTTTTGGTATCCTAAATTATACACCAAACATCATCAGCACCACAACCATGTGCATACTGATGAAGACCCTGATTATCATAACGGAAGTTTCATTCATTGGTATGTGCAATTCATCCGCAATTACCTGTCAATCTGGCAAATTGTAGTGATGGCTATACTGTTTAATATTTTTAAGATCTGGATCCCACAGCCCAGCCTGATATTGTTTTGGGTAGTGCCATCCTTACTAAGCACCTTGCAGCTGTTTTATTTCGGCACCTATTTACCACACAAAGGCGAACACGATAATAAACACCAGTCGCGCAGTTTACCGCGCAATCATTTTTTCGCGTTTATTTCCTGTTATTTTTTTGGTTATCACTACGAACACCACGATGCTCCCTGGGTGCCCTGGTGGAAGTTGTGGAAGGTGAAAGAGTGATGGCGTTGCCTTCGGCCGGGCTTTCCGCTCATACTGCACAGGCGTTAGGCACAGGGGCCGGTATCCGCTGCAATCCCTAACGCGGGGCGGCGTGGCGGGAGACGCGCGAAGTATCGCGTTTCTACATTATCGTCCCTGTCGGCAAAACAGCTTCGGGCGAAAGGGGGCAGAACGATGGTGGCCTGGTGCGGGGCAAGGGCATAGGAAATTTTGCTGAAGCGCGGGCAACGAGCGAACGCAGTGGGGCAAAAGATTCCAGCCCGTGGTTCTGCCCGGTTTGCAGGGCAAAGGCTTGTACGGCAGAGAAGCCTTTTTGCCGACTTGATTTTTGGTTACTTTGTATCAAGGCATACGGCGAAGCCCTCTTGAGTACCTTAAAAAAAACAAACAACTACGAAAAACTAACAGCCCTCCGCGGCGATTGAGCGGGCCAATGCTTAGCGTATACTTAACACGAGGGGTGCCGAAATAAATTCGGCATGACGGTTGAGGTGAAGCCGATCTGGAAATTGCTTCAAACCTCGCATTAACTATACTTCTTTAAACTCATCATCATTTTGCAATAATGACTACCGTCACAAATGGTTAGGGGCTTTTTTATTACATTTGCACCTCTGAAAATTATGGCAAAAAAGGGAGTTTTACTGGTAAACTTAGGTACACCAGACAGTCCGTCGACAGCGGATGTACGCAAATATTTGAATGAATTTTTGATGGACCCGCGGGTTATTGATGTTAACCCCGTGTTGCGCACCTTTTTGGTGAAAACCGTTATCGTACCCTTCAGGGCGCCAAAATCTGCCAAACTTTATCAGGCTATATGGGATAAAGAAACCGGCTCGCCATTGTTACATTATAGTTTATTACAACAAGCAGCTTTACAACAACGCCTCGGCGATGGTTACATAGTAGAGCTGGCCATGCGCTATCAAAGCCCTTCGATAGAATCGGCATTACAAAGATTAAAAGATGCATTGGTGAGCGAGATCCAGGTGATAGCCCTCTTCCCACAATATGCCTCGGCAAGTACAGGATCGGTACATGAAAAGGTAATGAACCTGGTTAAAAACTGGCAAACCATCCCTGATATTTCCTTCATTAATTCGTTCCATAATAACGAACTGATGATAGAGACCTTTGCCGATAACGCGCAGAAATACCAACCCGAAACTTACGATCATATCCTGTTCAGCTTTCACGGCTTGCCACAACGCCAGCTAAAAAAATGCGACCATACCCACAGCTATTGCCTGCAGGTTGATGGTTGCTGTAATACTTTAAATGATACTAATAAGTTGTGCTATTCGGCACAATCGCATGATACGGCGCGTTTAATCGCCGCCAAAATGAACCTGTCGAAAGAAAAATATACCGTTTGTTTTCAATCGCGCCTGGGCAGCGACCCATGGGTGCAACCCTACACCAGCGAAGTAATTGCGCAAATGGCCAAAGAAGGTAAAAAACGCCTGTTGGTATTTTGCCCCGCCTTTGTAGCCGATTGCCTGGAGACCGTATTTGAAGTAACCCACGAGTACGGCGATGAATTTAAAGCTTTAGGCGGCGAGCATGTTCAATTGGTAGAGAGTTTGAATGATTCACCGAAGTGGATTGAGGCGTTAGAAAAGATGGTTTTGGAATAGAATCAAGAGAAAAGAATCAAGAGCCAAAACAGACCCACCTGTCATTTCGAACGAGGTACGAGGAGAAACTATCCCTTGAGCAACAGCGAAAAATCTTTTACACCATGCTCATCGGTTATATTAAGGTGTAGAAGATTTCTCGTCGCCCTCATTCACAAGCCATCCCTGCTGCTCGCTCGAAATGACATAATTTATAAAAGGGATGACGGTTAATTTATAATATTCGCCACTATCTTCGCCGATAATAAACAAAGCGGTATCCCACCACCCGGATGCACACTTCCTCCGCAAAAATATAAGCCTTCTACTTTTGACGATTTGTTGGCATGCCTTAAAAATGCCGCGAACTGGTTGTTAGAGCTGGTGCCGTAGATAGAACCTTTGTAGGATGAGGTTTTTGATTCGATACTGCGCGGATCAAGGATGCTTTCGCAGGTAATAAACTGACTGATATCCTCACCTAAAATTTTAGAAAGTTTATCTATTATATGTCGGCGGGTATCGGCTATCAGCTTATCCCAATCTTGTCCGTTATTGGCCGACACGTTGATCATCACAAACCAATTCTCGCAACCAGGGGGTGCGTCATCAGTTTTATATTTCGAACTGATGTTGAGGTAAACGGTTGGATCGTGGTAAATATCCTGCTGTTTCCAGATGTGATCAAACTCGGCTTTATAATCGGCACTGAAAAATATATTATGCAGGTCCAGCTCGGAGAAAGTCTTTGTTATACCCCAATAAAATATCAACGCCGAACTGCTGCGTTCCTGACTTAAAATGTTCTTTGGATGTAATTGGGGGTGCTTACTTAATAAGCGTTTGTAAGTAAACCATACATCCATATTGGATACTACCACGTCGGCCAAAATATTCTCGCCTTTCGCGCGGATGCCTTTGGTTTTGCCGTTGATCACTACAATTTCATCCACCTTATAATTGTAATGAAATTGCACACCCAACTCTTCCGCCAGTTTCACCAGACTTTGGGTGATGCTGTACATGCCGCCATTGGGGAAATACGCTCCAAAATGATGTTCCAGATGCGGGATAACATTTAAAGTAGCAGGTGCATGGTAAGGGTTGGAGCCGTTATAGGTAGCATAACGGTCAAAAAACTGCACAACACGTTTGTCTTTAAAGTTTGAGGCGTTGGCCTTATGCATGGTCCTGAACGGATCTATCTGCGGGAACCGGAATATCGATCTTACGGTATCCCATCGCAAATAAGTTTTCAGCTTGTGCAGAGATCGTTCTAAAAAAACATGGTTGGTAATGCTGTAAATATCGCTGCTATTAGCCAGGTGTCTTACCACCGAGGCAGCAGGTTCGCCTATTTTATTCTCAATTTCTTCGGCAAATTGTTTGGTATCGGCGTAAGCGTTTA
>NZ_JAQBOI010000137.1 GCF_028288105.1 Mucilaginibacter sp.
TACCTTGTTTATTACAACTGGGAACGACCACATCAGGGGATCAGCGGCAAGAAACCTATCGATATGGTCACCCTAAACAACAAATAAAAATACCTGATTCTGTTACCGAATTACGTAACCCTTACAATTGCGAGCAGAAAAGGTGCTTTCGCGTTAGGGATTGCAACGGATACCGGCCTTGAGCCTAATGCCTGTGCGCGTATGAGTGTAAAGCCCGGGCCAAAGGCAACGCCATAATGCTACCTCATTACTTTTTATTATAAGACAGCCTCGTTCTTCGTAGTGGCATGGATAAAAGCACCCCCTGTTTCAAAAATAATCTGCCATTTCACCGTCACAAAACCGCCGTTTACCGACATAAACAGGCTGTACATCTATTACACCGAAAATCGATGTAACGTTTTGTAACCGAGGGCGTCATATGGATGTATTTAAAAACAAGAAAATATTAAAACACTCACAATCAAAATAATAATAAAATGAAAACTCAATTTTTAACCATAGCCACCATCTTTACTTTAGCATTAGGCACTGTAACATCAACCTACGCAGCTGTTAATAATAACGACAACGAAGTAAGCACTGTATTAACAAACGTTAGCAAGATCAACAAAATAGAATTGCACGGAAACGTTGAACTGTTCATATCTGACGGTACTGTAGACCAGGTAAAAGTTTATAACAAGTACTATTCTGAAAGCGCGCTGGTGCAAAGCCAAAACGGCGTACTGCGTATATCATCATACACTGATAAAAAATTAGTGGTTTGGGTAACCGCAAACGATCTGCAAGCAATTGTTGCTAATGATAACTCACAAGTTAAATCATTTGGTAACCTGGAGAAATTAGACATCGAGGTAACGTTAAACAATACTGCATCTGCCGACTTAAACATTGACGCTTACAAAGCAAGCATTAACGTAAACGACCGTGCAAAGGCAAACATCAGCGGTAACGTTAACGATTATAACTTAAAACAAGATCAATCTGCAACAGTTAACCACTCTAACCTGGCAACTGTAAACGGAAACAAAACAATAACCAACATACCGGTTAAGGCTAACACACCAGAATTAGCCATTCTATAAGTACTACTTTTGCAAAAGTTCAACATATATTTCAGGAAACCACCGCTTAATGCGGTGGTTTTTTTGTTTAATCTTATCCCGGGCTACTCCAAATGGGGGGTATAAAAGCAGTTGTCATTTCGTTCCCCGGGGGCTTTTGAAAGAGACTTATGCCGTATGCAAGGTAACGTAGAGCCCACTACGTTAAACCCTCCGGCGACATAAAGTTTCATTGCCGTTGGCTTTAGCCAACGGATAACAAATGAGATTTTTCCGGCTTTAGCCAAAACTATCAAACTGAATTTGGCTAAAGCCAATCATATGGATTATTGATCCGTCCCTTAAAAGGGACTGCATTGAGTTGGTAACCAGGCGAGTTTACTCACCCCGACTACGCTGCGCTGGTCGACCCTCTCTCCGCCAAGCGGAAAGAGGGTAAAAAAATTAAGAAATTATACACCCCCTCTTTGCGTAGCAGAGAGGGGGCAGGGGGTGAGTTAACCCGGAAAGGAGGCTAATAGCATCTTGTCGAATAGATGCTTCGCTATGCTCAAGGATAGGGGGCTTGTCTCTTGATTTTCTACCTCTTGACTCTAATAGCGCTAAATTTTCCTCCCCTTTCACCGTCAAAATTCTACCATTTACCGACATAAACCCGCACTGTGTCTAATACACACTAATTGGCTGTAACGTTTCTTTACCGGGTTCGTCATATATGTGTATTTAATAACATAACACAACTTATAGTATTCATAATCAAAATATTAATAAAATGAAAACAACAATCTTAACCATGGTAGCCGTAATGATTATGGCAGTGGTAACCACAAAAAACACTTACGCAAACGCAAATAATAATAACGACGAAGTAAGTACAGTATTAAAAAATGTGAGCAAGATCAGCAAGATCGAGATCCATGGAAATGTTGAGCTTTACGTATCTGACGGTACTGCCGATCAGGTTAAAGTTTACAACAAATATTACTCAGAAAGCGCTTTGGTACAAAGCCGGGACGGTGTATTACGCATATCATCTTATGCAAACCAAAAATTAGTAGTTTGGGTAACCGCTGCTGACTTACAAGCCATAGCCGCTTATGATAACGCCGAAGTAAAATCATTTGGTAAATTAGCAAGACTTGATTTCGAAGTTAGCCTTTACAACACTGCATCTGCACAATTAAACATAGAAGCTTACAAAGCAACCGTAAATGTAAACGATAACGCTAAAGCAAGCTTAACAGGTAGCGTAAACGATTACAGCTTAAATTATGCAAAACCAGCAAACGTTGATCATAAAGATTTTGTAGCTGTAAATTCTACAAAAACTCAAATGCCAGACAAAGCAGCAAAAGCTAAACAACACGAATTGGCAGGTTTATAACCCCCGGATTTTAAAAAAGGCAATATATATTCAAAAGCCGTCACATAAGCGATGGCTTTTTTCATTTTTAGTGTAACTTCATACCCATAATTATCGTCCAAAAAGAAAACTAAACCATTATGAAAAATTTTAATTTTAGAATATTAGTACTAATAGCAGCCGTATCAATTACCCTCTTCTCTTCGTGCAGGCGGTTTAGATGCGTAAAGGGTACAGGCAACGTAAGAACCGAAACCCGTAAAATGACCGACTTTACAAAAGTTGATATCTCTGGCGGATACAAGGTTACCCTTAAACAAGATAGTACACAATCAATATCTATTACTACAGACGATAATCTTTTCAAATACATCGAAACTACCGTTGTAGGCGGCACATTAAAAGTACATAGCCGCAGAAATGTTTGCAGCAGTGGCGAAACCACAATTATTATAGGTGTGAAAAACCTGGACGAGATAGACGCATCTGGTGCGGTTGAGGTAAGATCGGCAGGGCGCATAAATACAAAGGATTTGAACATCGACCTTTCGGGCTCTACCAAAATAGATCTTGACCTTAATGCAGCAAATGTGCATACAGGTGGCAGCGGTTCTACCGAGATCTATTTAAAGGGACAAGCTGCTTCGCATGATGTTGACCTGAGCGGTTCAGGTAAAGTAGAGGCGTTGGATTTTGTGGTAGGCAAATATAAAATAAGCACATCGGGTGCCAGCGAATGTAAAATAAATGTATTAAACGAACTGGATGTACATACCAGCGGCGCGTCAGATATATCATACCGTGGTAACCCGGCAAAAGTGAACAACGATCAATCGGGCGCTTCATCTATAAAGAAATTAGATTAAATGCTTAATTTAGTTGAAGTTAACTGTAACATATGACGGCCAAAAGCCGTCTTTGTTGTTTAAATAACATTACCTAAATTAACATTACCCCAATCTTTATCATGAAGAAGTTTAAAAAATGGATGGCGTACATAGCCATCACTATAGCCCTCATCATTGTTGTAGCTATATCTTACGTTACATTTGCCTTGCCCAATGTTGGCGAAGCGCAAAATATTAAGGTTGATTTAACCCCGCAACGAATTGAACGAGGAAAATATCTGGCCAATCATGTTGCCGTATGTATCGATTGTCACTCCACCCGCGACTGGAATAAATTTGCAGGCCCTATAGTAGCTAACGGCTTAGGCGCGGGCGGTGAAAAGTTTGATGGCCGCATTAGTTTTCCGGGCGAGGTGTATGTACCCAACATTACACCGGCAAATTTAAAAAACTGGACAGACGGAGAATTGTACCGCGCTATAACTACAGGCGTTAAAAAAGATGGTTCGGCCATATTCCCTATTATGCCATGGCAATCTTACTCAAAAATGGATCCGGAAGATGTTTATGATATCATCGCCTACATACGTACTTTAGAGTCCCATGAGGCTGCATACCCTAAGCGTAAACTTGATTTTCCGCTAAACTTGCTTGTAAACACCATGCCTAAAAAAGCGGAACCCGCTAAAAGGCCGGCCGAAAGCGATACCTTACAATACGGCGCGTATTTAGTGCAAACAGCGGCATGCCGCGAGTGTCATACCAAAGCTGATAAAGGAGTGCCTATTGTAGGGATGGATTTAGCCGGTGGTAACGAATATAATATTGGTAACGGGGTAACTTTACGTTCGGCCAATATATCGCCAGATAATGGTACCGGCATTGGTAAATGGACCAAAGAGCAATTTATAAGCAGGTTTAAACAGTTTGAAAATGGCACATTAAAGCCATCTGTGGTAAAGCCGGGCGAGTTTCAAACCATAATGCCCTGGTGGCGCTATAGTGGCATGAACGAAAATGACCTTGGAGCTATATACGCTTATCTAAAAACAGTTAAGCCTGTAAAAAACAGCGTTGTTAAATTTCAAAGCAAGCCAACAGCCAATTAAAATTCAAAATAAATTCATACTTTTGCGCCTCGAATTTTGTATAGCCATCACGGTTATATTTTCAAAGGATTAAATTAATACCCGGTAAAAAAGATGAATATATCACAGGAAAAAATTGATAACCTGAATACAGTTGTTAAGATCAACATTAACCCCGAAGATTACCAGCCAAGGGTTGAAAAAGCAATGAAAGACCATGCTAAAAAAGCAAAATTACCAGGATTTCGTCCGGGTATGGTCCCGGTTGGGCACATCAAAAAAATGTACGGTAAAAGCATTTTGGTTGACGAGATCAACAACATGTTATCTGATACTTTAAATAAATATTTAGACGAAGAAAAACTTGAAGTATTAGGCCAGCCTTTGCCAAAAGTTGACGATAAAAAAGAATATAACTGGGATTTTGCCGATAATTTCGAGTTTAACTACGAAGTTGGTTTGGCGCCAGAGTTTGATATCGATTTTTCATCGAAAGATAAATTGCCGCAGTATGTAATAAAAGTTGATGACGAAACTTTAGAGTCTCGTATCAAAAACATTCGTCGCAGCTATGGCAAAATGACAAATCCTGACGTATCGGCAGATGATGATGTTCTTTATGCCGAATTAACACAGCTTTCTCCGGATGGTTCTGTTTTTGAGGATGGCATAAGCAATACCGCATCGGTACGTTTAGATCAAATTAAAGATGACAAAATTAAAGCGTCGTTAATTGGTTTGAAAAAAGGCGACGAATTGGTATTTGACATCAACGCGGCTTTTGATAATGATGCAGCTAAGGTTGCAGGTTTATTAAAAATTGAAGAAGATGAAGCAGCTGATCTAAAATCAAACTTTAAGCTAACTGTTAAAAATGTTAACCGTTTAGAAGAAGGCGATTTAAACCAGGAGTTCTTTGATAAATTATTTGGTGAAGGTGTAGTTACTGACGAGGCTGGTTTCAGGGCTAAAATAACCGAAGAGTTAGAAATGATGATGGTGCAGGATGCTGACCGCAAACTGCAGGACGAAATTTATAACTACAGTATTGGAAAAGTAAGTTTTGATTTACCTGATGCATTTTTAAAACGTTGGTTAAAAGCTACGAACGAGAAACTGACCGAAGAAGAACTGGAAGGCGGATACAACGATTTTGCTAAGAACCTGAAATGGACACTTATCGAAAATAAATTGATGAAGGATAACAACATCGATGTTAAATACGAAGAAGTGTTTGAGTTTGCAAAAGGCAGTTTAGACCAACAGTTTAGAATGTACAGCCCACAAGCTTTAAGCGATGAGCAGTTGGGACAGTACACCGTGCAATACCTGCAAAACAAAGAGAATGCTAATAAAGTATTTGAACAAGTAAAAGCCCTTAAGGTATTTGATTACATTAAGAGTGTTATTACGCTTGATAAAAAAGAGATCTTATTCTCTGATTTTAACAAGCTTACTGCATAAACAGTATAGTTCAATAACCATATTCACCAAAAGCATTTGCCTACCAGCAGATGCTTTTGTGTTATAGGCCTCACCCAACCCTCTCCAAAGGAGAGGGCTAATCCGGACTTATTTTAAAGTCCTCTCCTTGGAGAGGTTTAGGTGAGGCTTTTTTTTTACTTTCACCAAACTAATTAGTAAAAAATATATTCAACTAAAAACTATATTTATCGCGGGACAACCAACCCGCACCACAACAAATAAAATACAAACACATGAACAGTAATCCAGATAAAAACGAATTCAGAAAATATGCTGTTAAACACCACCGCATTAGCAGTACTTATGTAGATAGATTTATTGGCGGTATAAACCGCAACAGTACCCCATCAGGTATTGTTACCGGGGCCGGTATTACCGGTATGACACCTTATATCATCGAAGAGCGCCAGATGAATGTGGCCCAAATGGACGTGTTTTCGCGTTTAATGATGGACCGCATTATTTTCCTGGGCGATGCTATTTATGAAAATATCGCAAACATTATACAAGCCCAATTGCTGTTCTTGCAGTCGGCAGATAGTAAACGCGACATCCAGATCTATATCAACTCTCCGGGTGGTTCAGTTTACGCGGGTTTAGGTATATATGATACTATGCAATTTATATCAAATGATGTAGCTACAATTTGTACAGGCATGGCAGCATCAATGGGTGCGGTATTATTAGTAGCAGGTACAAAAGGTAAGCGTGCGGCTTTACCACATGCAAGGGTAATGATACACCAGCCATCGGGCGGTGCGCAAGGTCAGCAGTCAGATATCGAGATCACCTATCACGAGATCACAAAGCTGAAAAAAGAACTGTATCAAATTATAGCAGACCATAGTGGTACTGATTATCAGACTGTTTGGGATGCATCAGACCGCGACCATTGGATGATTGCTGAAGAAGCAAAAGAATTTGGTATGGTTGATGAAATTTTAAGAGCTAATACAAGTAAATAAAAATAGTATAGGGTAAGGCAAGGCCTTCTAAACAACAGAAGGCTTTGTTATAACCTATCAAATTACTATTTTTGATAAAATACGATACGATGAACAAGAACAGCAAGGAGATAAGGTGCTCGTTTTGCGGAGCAGGCAAGCAGGATTCCCTGATGCTGATAGCCGGGCTTGATGCGCACATTTGTGATAAATGTGTTGATCAGGCAAACGAGATATTGGCAGAAGAGCTGAAGGTGCGTAAAGTTAAAGCGTCGCCTGCGGTACCTGCTATATTGAAACCAGCCGAAATAAAATCGCACCTTGATCAATATATTATTGGGCAGGATGATGCTAAAAAGGTATTGTCTGTAGCTGTATATAACCACTACAAAAGGTTAAACCAGCGTATTGATAAGGATGAGGTAGAAATAGAAAAGTCGAACATCATTATGGTGGGCGAAACCGGTACGGGTAAAACTTTATTGGCAAAAACCCTGGCTAAAATTCTTAACGTTCCGTTTTGTATATGCGATGCTACTGTATTAACAGAAGCCGGTTATGTAGGCGAGGATGTGGAAAGTATTTTAACCCGTTTGCTGCAATCTGCAGATTACGACGTAAATACGGCCGAACGCGGTATTGTTTATATTGATGAGGTGGACAAAATTGCCCGCAAAAGCGATAACGCATCCATCACCCGTGATGTAAGCGGCGAAGGCGTACAGCAAGCGTTACTGAAAATACTGGAAGGTACCATGGTTAACGTACCACCACAAGGCGGCCGTAAACACCCCGATCAAAAAATGATCACGGTTAACACCAGCAACATCCTGTTTATTTGCGGTGGCGCATTTGATAGCATCGAGAAAAAGATCGCTAACCGTTTACGCACACAAACCGTAGGTTACAAATTAAAGCGCGATGATGGCGAGGTAGATATGAAGAACCTGTACAAGTACATTACCCCGCAGGATCTGAAATCGTTTGGCTTGATCCCCGAGCTTATAGGCCGTTTACCGGTATTAACTTACCTTAACCCGCTTGACCGCGAAGCACTGCACAATATATTAACCGAGCCAAAAAACTCCCTGCTTAAACAGTACAAAAAATTGTTTGAGTACGAAGGTGTAAAGCTGGAATTTGATATCGATGTGCTTGATTTTATTGTTGATAAAGCAATGGAATTTAAGCTTGGCGCACGTGGTTTACG
>NZ_JAQBOI010000196.1 GCF_028288105.1 Mucilaginibacter sp.
AACTCGATGCCATGCAAAAGGAACAGGATATAACCTTAGGCCCAAACTTTTGGGATCATCCTAAAGATGCCGAGAAGGTTCTGGCATCCATCAAAACAAAAAAAATATGGACCGATGCTTTCCAGAAGGTTGTATCGGTAGTTGAAGATACCAACGTATTGTTCGAGTTTTTCCAGAGTGGCGATGCTACCGAGGCCGAAATGAACGAGCAATATGCTACGGCATTAACCGCGGTTGAAGAGCTTGAATTTAAAAACATGCTTAGCGCCGAGGAAGACCAGTTTAACGCCGTATTGCAAATTACGGCCGGGGCCGGTGGTACCGAAAGCTGCGACTGGGCCGGTATGCTGATGCGTATGTACATTATGTGGGGCGAAAAAAATGGCTACAAAGTTACCGAGCAGGATTATCAGCCGGGCGATGTGGCCGGTGTAAAAACCGTTACCTTGCAGTTGGAAGGCGATTTTGCTTACGGATATCTAAAAGGAGAGAACGGCGTTCACCGACTGGTGCGTGTATCGCCTTTTGATGCCAATGCCAAGCGACATACATCGTTCGCATCTGTTTACGTGTATCCATTAGTTGATGATACCATTGAAATTGAGGTAAAGGATGCCGATATTGAGTTTGAAACTTTTCGTGCTGGCGGTGCCGGCGGGCAAAACGTAAACAAGGTGGAAACCGCTGTTCGTTTATATCACAAGCCATCGGGCATTATCATTAAAAACCAGGAATCGCGCTCGCAATTGCAGAATAAGGAGAACGCTATCCGCTTGCTAAAATCGCAATTATACGAGGCTGAAATGCGTAAACGCGCGGAAGCATCGAGCGCGGTTGAGGGGAACAAGAAAAAGATAGAGTGGGGCTCACAGATACGTAATTACGTGTTACACCCTTATAAATTGGTGAAAGATTTGCGTACCGACCACGAAACCTCGAACGCTGCCGCCGTATTGGATGGCGATTTAAACGAGTTTTTAAAATCGTACCTAATGGAATTTGGCGGACCGAAAAATTAAGTGCTATAAATTCCCTCCCCACAATTAGTTCCTGCACCTCTTCAGGGGGAGGAATCGCACGAGCCCCCTGCATTTGCATGGCGATAACATAAATTGTACTTTGGCATCACCAATTACTGCTCATAATGATAAAGAATATTTTAACCGCCCTGATTTTGACTGTTACTGCTACCGGAGCCTTTAGCCAGGAAAAACCAATGCCATTATACCCTAATGGTGTCCCCAATTCAAAGCCTACCCCGGCAAGCTATGTTGAAACCATTAACGATACATTTTGGATAACCAATGTGAGCATACCCACGCTTACGGCTTACGTGCCCGAAAAGGGAACAGCCAATGGTACAGCCGTTATAATATGCCCGGGCGGATCCTACGCAGGCCTGGCATCGGCACATGAAGGCTTTGCCATAGCTAAAGAATTTAACAAGATAGGTGTAACGGCATTTGTATTGAAATACCGTTTACCTACGGATCTGATCATGGTAGATAAAACGATTGGTCCGCAGCAGGATGCGCAGCGTGCTATCCAAATGGTGAGGCAGGATGCCGCCAAATGGGGGATCAATCCCAATCGGATAGGTATTATCGGCTTTTCGGCAGGTGGCCATTTGGCATCTACCGAGGGCACGCACTTTGATAAAGTAGTTATTGATAATAAAGATAATATCAGCGTTCGGCCCGATTTTATGATGCTGATTTACCCAGTGATAACCTTCGGCGAAAAAACCCACGCAGGCTCGCGCGAGAATTTATTAGGTAAAAACCCCACGCAAGAACAGCTGAACCTGTACTCTAACGAGAAACAGGTAACGACCAACACACCGCCAACTTTTATAGTGCATGCGGAGGATGATGATGTGGTACCTGTAGAGAATGCTTTACTGATGTATGATGCCCTGGTAAAAAATAAGGTAAAAGCCGAAATGCACCTGTTCCCGGCAGGCGGACATGGCTTTGGGATGTTTAACCCTAAAAGCAAAGGCCTTTGGTTTGAATGGGCGAAGATCTGGATGGGCGATAATGGGTGGTTGGGTAAATAAGCTATGAAAAAAATATTACTGGTATTTTGTCTGTTGTGTATCGGCCTGTATGCCATGGCGCAGGATGTGAATATACGCCTGTATAAAGCCGTTTCGGCTAAAGATACCGTAGAAGTAGAGAAACTGCTTACTAAAGGAGCCGATGCCAACTACAAGTTTAAAATGGGGCAAGCCGAAATGAATTTGCTCATTGTAGCGGTTACAAACAAGGATTTTAAATCTGTAAAGTTGTTAATAGAGCACAAAGCAAATGTTAATGGAAGGGATTGGTTTAATACTACGCCATTAATGTATGCAGCAAATGGCGGAAACATAGAGATCGTTAAATATCTAATACAAAAAGGCGCGGATGCTAAGGCAACCGATGGACAGGGAAATACAGTTTTATCGGCAGCGAAAGAAAAGAATAACCCAGAAGTTATAAAGCTCATTGAGGAAAAGATTAAAGAGTGATGAGTATCGCCTTTCAAACCATTCAATGGGATAATATCCCAAAAGAAGAACATGTAGGCGAGCAAGGCACGTCTTACTGGCAAACCCTGCAGTTGCCTGGCTTGCGGATTAGGTTGGTGGAATACTCCCCCGGTTACCTCGCCGATCATTGGTGCCAGAAGGGCCACATTGTACATTGTTTAGAAGGCAGTTTTGACAGCGAACTATCCACCGGCGAAGTGTTTACTTTAGGCCGGGGCGAAAGTTATATAGTTTCTGATGAGGCGAGTTTGCACAGGTCTACATCCAAAACGGGAGTAAAACTTTTAATAATTGACGGAGATTTTTTGAAGGGATAATTAAATGCTTTTTTGAGGCGAAATAAGGCCTTTTTAAGGCGAAATTAATCCCCTTTTTTGGTTAATAAATACTCAATAAATCCGTCCAAAAGCTTGTCTTCCGCTCAATGGTTTGGGGGGATAAGGATGTCCAGCAATTCATTCAATTCATCTACCTTATCTGACGACCCCAGGTGCTCATAAGCACTAATAAGGTTACGCAACACACGCTTAATAATATCGGCATTTGTACATGGTTCGTAAAATTGCTTATCAAATTGCAGGTTAAGCTGTTTCAGAAACATATCCACATCCCTACGGCCAAAAATGAAGCCTTTATTAAACGCGTTGATATAAAATAGGATGCCGCCTTCAAACTCGGTTCCCTGGGTTTCATCTAAATAGGCTAAAATAAAATGCTGTGGCAGGTTTACGCCGTAAACAGGGATATCCAGCTTTTGGGCAATAATAGAATAGATAATTGCAAGCGAGATCTGGTTGCCCTTTTTATTTTCCAGCACCTGGCTTATGTAGCTATTCTGCGGGTCGCGGTGGTTAGTGGTATTGCCGCTAAAACCGTGAATACTGTAAAATACGTGGTTCATTAGCTTTACCTGCTCAACAGGGCTGGCCTCATTCATCATGTGTATCCAGATGTCGCGCTTGATAGATTCTATCTGGTTAATTACCTTCTGCTCGTCAAGATCGGGGTATTGATAGCGGTTGACAATGAGGATGCCTTGTAGTAGGTCAAACGATCCGCTCTGGTACCAAAGCTTCAGATCGTTCTTTACTGTACCAAATTGTATCTCGTGTACAAGGTTTGCTATACGTTCCTGCTGTGTAGGGTCGAACGCTTGTTCGAAGGCGCTTTCCAGGTAATGTATGGCCTCTGGGCCATAGGAAAGCAGCTTTTCGTGAACGTGCCCAAATATTTCAGTATCCGGATCGTCCAGCAAACGAATCAATGAATTTACTTCTGTAGGATTAATCATATCTCTTAATGCTAAAATACTAAACGTTTTAATATTTTTACAGCGATGTTTAATTTAACGTT
>NZ_JAQBOI010000132.1 GCF_028288105.1 Mucilaginibacter sp.
TGGCGATACCATTTGTGCCGATACCGCTATAGAGCCTGCAGATTCGCCCGCAATGGTCACCCTATTGGGGTCACCGCCGAAGGCTGCAATATTTTTTTGTACCCAGCGCAGGGCAGCCGTCTGGTCAAGCAATCCATAATTACCTGATGCATGGTGCGGAGATTCTTTAGTCAATTCGGGATGGGCCATAAAACCAAATACACCAAGGCGATAGTTTACCGTTAAGGCGATTATGCCCCTTTTAGCCATGCTTTCGCCATCGTAACGTTCTTCAGAACCATCACCTGCAACAAATCCACCTCCGTAAAAATAAACCAATACAGGCAATTTGGTTTTAGATGGCTTTGCAGGCACCCAAACATTCAGGTACAGGCAGTCTTCACTCATACCCGGCGAGCGAAATTTCATATCTCCAAAAACATTTTTTTGCATGGGGTTATAACCAAATGCATCACATCTACGCACACCCGTCCAGCTATTAACCGGCTGTGGTTCTTTCCAGCGTAATTCGCCAATAGGCGGCTGTGCAAAAGGGATACCCTTAAAGCTATTTACTCCCGATTTCTCTGTTACGCTTTCAACAATACCGTTTTCAATTTTTACCTGCTTGCCTGTTTGTGCAAAGGCTGCCATACAGGTGAATTGTACCAGCAGAAAAAATGTTATTTTTTTCATGAAATATGTTTTATAATTGATTGGTGTTTGAATGATGAAATTAGTAAAAATTATTCACCATGCAATTTATTGTGTCTGTTTGACATAATGAATTGAATTTGTTACACAACACTCGTATGAAAGCTACTATCACCATTGAATATTGCCCAAAATGCAACTGGATGCTTAGGGCGGCCTATATGGCGCAGGAACTGCTAAGCACTTTTAGTGATGACATTTATGGGGTAACGCTGCAACCCAGCGAAACAGCTGGCAAGTATAGTATCCGGATAGATGAGGTTGTGGTGTTCGACCGTAAGGAACAAGGTCGTTTCCCCGAAATAAAAGAGCTGAAACAACTGATACGAGATGTGGTATGTCCCGAAAAAAACCTCGGCCATTCAGATAAGAATGTAACATAAATACTATGTCTGCATATTATGTCGTACAAATTTGTTTATGTAACTTTGTGCACTATATTTATAGATGCTATCCAAAAAAACTAAATACGCGATAAAGGCGCTGGTGGTCATGGGAAAAAACATGGACAAGCCGCCTATGCAGATCTCAAGAATTGCCGAGCTGGAAAAAATCCCTAAAAAGTTCCTGGAGCAAATATTGCTCGATTTGCGGAACGCTGGTTTCTTATACAGCAAAAAAGGTGCGGGCGGCGGTTACAGCCTTAATAAAGACCCCAAAGAAATTTTCCTGGTTAACATTATGCGTATAACCGATGGGCCAATAGCCATGGTTCCCTGTGCAAGCCTTAACTTTTATCATCGTTGTGATGAATGCCACCAGGAACACACCTGTGGCATACGCGATGTATTTATTGAAGTGCGTGATGCTTCGCTGAGGATATTATCGGAAACAAGTATTGCAGATATCATCGCACGCGAAACAACACTGATCAGCAATGATTAAGGAGTTTAAATTCTAAAATATGGTAATAATAGAGAATATGGTAATAATAGAGTAAGTGCTCTCTACCTATTCGTCATTAAGCTTTTCTGATATGTTTTTGATAGATTCATCAAGCAATGATGCTGATTTATACAGATGAGGTTCTAACTGTTCATATTCTTCCAGCTTATTATCGCTATGTTTTAAGATATCCATAATACCCAAAATATTGGTCAGGTATTTTCTAACCTCGTGCGAGTTGATAAAGGCCAGTTCTTCTCTCTTGGCGGCAAATAGCAGCTTTTCATAATGCCTTTTCTGTTTAACGTTACGGTATATCAGCGCTATGGCAACAATGCTTAAGGCCGCTACAAGCACCATAAAGATTAGCCAAAGCCGCTCGCGCTTATAAGCCTCGGTACGTTGAATGTAGGAATTTTCAGTTTCATCAATTTTCATCTGCGATGAAATGTTGCCCACCTGGGTTATTCTTAAATTATTCTCCTGCGATTCTTTTAAAGCCAGTTTAAAGTTGTCTGCTGCCAGCTTGGTATTACCTTTCTTCTCGGCAATTTGTGCCAGCAACTCATATAAATGAAACCGGATTTCGGGGTGATTATTATCAGTTGTATTGGCAAGCAGTTTATCCACGAACTGTTTTGCGGAATCCAGTTGCCCGTTCTTGAAATAGGCATCGGCTAAATGTTGATCATCTAAATCGCTGGGTACGTATTTCTGATTCTCTTTTAAATCTTTTATTTGCTTTATAGCTGTCGTATAATCCTGTTTAAGTAAACTGAGATAATAGCCTGTGCGTAACCGATAGGTATGTATTTTGTACGATTTACTATTTAGGGCTTGTAACTTCTTATGATATATCTTTAATGAATCATAGTTTTTCATCCGAAAAAAATTCTCAGATTTATTATATAAGATTATCGCCGTAAGTTGCTCCTTTCTCAATGGGGTTTCTGTTTGTAACAGCGCCTCTGCCTGATCCAGATAGTTGATAGATTGATTGTAAAAACCTGATTTATAGTACAAATCTGAAATATTTACATCCAATAAAATTTGCAGTAAATTATCCTCCATCATCAATGCTTCCTTTTTAGCCATACGATAGTTATATATCGCACCTGTAAAATCGCCTTCGTCGGTTTTTATAAAACTTAAATGACTTAAGAATTGATACAGTAAATAATGGTCGTTATTTTTCCGGGCCATCTGTATAGCCTTTAACATATATACTTCGGCGTTCTTTAGATCGCGGTTTTTATTCAAGTAAATACTTTCGGCAAAGTAGCTGAAAGCCTCTTTGTCTGGCAAATTGTATTTTGTAAACAAAAACTGAATAGTATCCTTACCAGCAACTGTTTGGGTCAGTTGTGCATTCTGAAAATAGCTCTTAATATACTTTATTAGCCGTTTTTGCTGTGTCAGCCTATCTTCCTGCTGAATTATATTAATAAGCGTATCTTGTTGAATGCTTATTTGTGTGGCATGCAATGTACTTGTAATCAGGAAAATAAAAGCTATATTAATACAAAGCTTTTTAAACATGCATAGTTTTTCTTATAAATTTACATTAGGAAAGCGTAAAAACAAACATTTGGTTATTAATATTTTTACACCCAGCAGACAATATTAAGCAAGAAACTTAATTAACTGTCAAACTTCTCCAGCAATTTCAATAAGGTTTCAAAATCTTTAGGATATGGGGCGTGAACAGTTATATCATTACCCGATGGCAACTTAAAGCTTACCTCATAGGCGTGCAGGGCAAAACGTTTCATAATTGGAAGTTCTTCCTGATCCTTACCCAAAATGTATTTACGCTTGATCTTGGAAAGAAACACAGGCTGACCTTTGTACATTTCATCTCCGGCTATTGATGCACGCTGTGTAGCCAGGTGAATACGGATCTGATGCATGCGGCCTGTAACCGGGCGGCACTCTACCAATGTATAATGCTTAAAGTATTTTAACGACTGAAACCAGGTTTCGGCACGTTTGCCTTCCTGGCGGCTTATGGTTACGTTGCCTTTACCTACATTAAGTATAGGGAGATCGATCAGCAAGCTCTCAAAAACATGTGTACCATCAATAATTGCATGGTAAACTTTCTTCACCTTGCGTTTCTCAAACTGCATAGATACAGTGCGATAAGCTTCGGGGTTTTTGGCTATTATAAGCGCGCCTGAGGTTTCTTTATCCAGGCGGTGGCATATCTGTGCATCATCGGTGTATTGCTTAGCCAGGCGCAGCATATTGATCTCGCCGCCCTCACGCTCATCCAACGAACTGATAAATGGCGGTTTATTCACCACAATTATATCATCATCCTCAAACAGTATCAGGTCGGCAAACTTTGGAAACTTCATAGCCGGCAAAAATACGGTTAATTAAATTAATTGCGGTATGGCCTCACCTAAATCCTCTCCAAAGCAGAGGACTTGAAAATATCCCTCTTCCTCCCTCTCTTTGGAGAGGGCCGGGATGCGGCTCTAAAACAAATTTTATTCGCTTATGTTAAATAGCTAACTATCATCCACCTAAATAAAACACCATGAGCAAAAATAAAACACAACCTGAAGAAAAAGGCTTCTTTGAAAAGATGAAAGAAACCATTGAAGAATTTTGGGAAGGCACCAAAGAAACCGCCGAAGACCTGAAAGAAAAAGCGGAAGACAAAATTGACGATCTAAAGGAAAAGGTATCTTCCCAAAAAACAACAGTTGCAAAAAAAGCTACGGCCGAAAAAGCATCAGTCGCCAAAAAGGTTGCTGCTACTACGGATAAGGCTAAAAAAGAAGTGGCCAATATTAAAGAAAAGGCCGCTACAAAAGCAAAAACCGTTACCGATAAAGCTAAAACTACCACAGCCGCCGCAAAAAAAACAGTCACCGCTGTTAAAGCAAAGGCTGCAACCAAGGCAAAAACTGTTACCAACAAAGCTAAAACAGAAGTTGCCGCTGTTAAGAAAGCAGCCACACCTAAAGCCGCAGCTGCAAAACCTGCAGCAACAGCAAAAAAGAAAACTACTAACGCTAAATAATTAAAGTGCTGCATAACAAAAAAGGCCCCGATCAATCGGGGCCTTTTTTGTTATGCTTCAAATTTGTAGCCTACTCCTTTTACGGTAGATACGCAATCGTCGCCAAGTTTTTCGCGCAGTTTGCGTACGTGTACGTCAATTGTGCGGTTGGTAACTACTACCGAGTCTTCCCAAATGTTTTTTAATATCACCTCGCGGGTGTATACTTTACCGGGTTTTGAGGCCAACAGGTATAAAAGTTCAAATTCTTTTTTAGCTAATACTACCTTAACACCTTTTTTATAAACCAGGTATGCCTCACGGTCAATCACCAGGTCGCCAATTTCTAATTTGTTATCGGTAACCTCTTCTGGTGGTGTATTACGGCGAAGGATGGCGTTAATACGGCTAACCAAAGCACGGGGCTTTATTGGTTTTGCTATATAATCGTCCGCACCAACGTTAAAGCCGGCAATTTCCGAGTACTCTTCGCTGCGGGCTGTAAGAAAAACCATAAAGGTGTTCTTAAACTCGGGCATGGTACGCATAATACGGCAAGCCTCTATGCCATCCATTTTGGGCATCATTATATCTAAAACGATAAGATCGGGTTGGGTTCTTTTAGCTTCGGCAACTGCTTCCTGTCCGTTACGGGCAGAATATACCTGGTAACCTTCTTTTTTTAGATTATACTCTATCAGCTCTAAAATATCCGGTTCATCGTCAACAATTAATATTTTTTGTTTACTTGTACTCATGTATATTTAATTTTGCATAAAAGTATAAGCTTAATAGAAGCTTATGGTTAAGTCAATATTAACAAATTGTTAAATACCACCATAAGTTAACCTTTAATTGAGGTTATTTAAATGTTTTCTTTAAAAATTCTTCAAGATCAGCCCCTGTAACATTTTTTGCAACGATAACTCCTTGTGGGTCAAGTATAAAGTTTGAGGGTATAGCCTCTATACGATACAGCCGCTCTGTTGGGCCTTCAAACCTTTGCAGATCAGATACATGCGCCCAGCTTAAACCATCGGCATTAACAGCTTGCTGCCAGTCTTTTTTCTCCGTATCCAATGATATCCCTAAGATATTAAAGCCTTTATCTTTATATAGTTTGTACTGTTTAACCACGTTGGGGTTTTCCTGCCTGCATGGGCCGCACCACGATGCCCAAAAATCGAGCATTACATATTTGCCTCTATAATCTGATAACTTAACCTGCTTGCCATCAATACTTGCAATTGTAAAATCGGGTGCTTTATGGCCTACTGATATTGGTTTTGCAGCAGCCATTTGCTTTAAAAAAGTTTGTACAGCAGGGTTATCTTTAAAATCGTCCTTAATATCATCTGCATAAGCAACTAATTGCTGTTCGTATTTATACTGATCAAGGGATGTTGCCGCGTAGAAACCTGCAAGCGATTTCTTGTTCTGGTCTACAAACTTTAATACCTCAACGCTGTAATCGGCAATGTTTTTCTGAAACTGTGGCATATAAACCTTAAGCAATGAATCAGATTCTTTACCCAACGCTGCCGACTTTGCGGTGTACTCATCAGATAGTTTACTGTTTTTACCACCGTAGAGGTTACTTATCTTATTAAACTCTTTTATTTTTTCGGATGCTTCAGAGCCACTTATCTCATAGTCGTGATTCAGATTTGAAATGTCGGTTTTGAAAGTTATTTCATCACCATTTTTGGCGACTATATCATATATATTGCCGCCAATACGTAATTTATATAGGTTAGTATAAGGGGTAGAGTGTTTAAACTGAAAATCGTTGTTAGCGCTAAGTGTAGTTGAATCAACAATACTTACCTGGTTGCTATCTGCTGCCAGCAGGTACACCTTTTTAATGCTTCCGGGATTATCCAACTTGCCCGATATACTGAATGTGGTAGATTCTTTGCACGATGCAATAAAAAACACTGCCAAAAATGCGAGGCAGGTAACAATACGATTTTTCATATCTTATTTAGATTCTAATTCTTTTATTAAAAGCTGGTTGGTTTTCTGCGGATCTATTTTTCCTTTCGAAAGTTTCATTACCTCGCCCATGAACAAGCCTAAAACGCCCTTTTTACCCTTTTGGTATTCTATTACCTTGTCGGGATATTTAGCTAATGCCGCACGGATAAACCCTTCAACCTCGCTTGTATCTTCACTAATAAGCAAGTTCAGTTCTTTGGCCAATCCTTCGGCTGTTTTGTTGGCATCTTTCACCAAAACAGGGAACAGCTTTTGAGCTGCTACCGAGTTATTTACCTTGCCATCATCTACCAGCTTTATTAACCCGGCCAGGTTTTGCGGCTTTATGCCTATATCGCCAATGCCGATGCTGTTATCGTTAACATACGACCGCACCGAGCCCATTACCCAGTTTGCTGCCGATTTGTAGTTATTGGTATACTTTATCAGTTCTTCAAAGTAGGCGGCAAATTCTTTATCGGCTATAATAACACCGGCATCATAATCAGACAGGCCAAGCTTTGTAGTGTACTTTTCAAAAAGTTCGTTCGGCAGGGCCGGCATATTACTGCGGA
This sequence comes from Mucilaginibacter sp., assembly GCF_028288105.1. Taxonomy (GTDB): domain Bacteria; phylum Bacteroidota; class Bacteroidia; order Sphingobacteriales; family Sphingobacteriaceae; genus Mucilaginibacter. The sequence continues at coordinate 7,144 of NZ_JAQBOI010000132.1, forward strand.
TATCTGCAAGGTAAGCTTCGTTCAATTGTACAGGCATCAGATCAGGCTCGGGGAAGTAGCGGTAATCATTCGCCATTTCTTTAGATCGCAGTACTGATGTTTCGCCGGTATCGGCATTAAAGTTTAACGTGTTTTGATCTATATGGCCACCGTTCTCAATAACCTCTATCTGGCGGGCAAATTCATGCTCAATGGCACGCTGCACATTACGGATAGAGTTCAGGTTCTTCACCTCACAGCGGTTGCCATAAGCTGCAGCACCTTTTAAGCGCACAGATATGTTGGCATCGCAACGCATACTGCCTTCCTCCATGTTGCCATCGCAAATATCAAGGTAACGCAATAAACGGCGGATCTCGGTCAGGAACTGCCCGGCCTCTTCGGCACTGCGCAGATCTGGTTCTGATACAATTTCTATTAGTGGTACCCCTGCCCTGTTCAGGTCTATAAGGGAATAATTATCGTGTTGATCGTGTGAGCTTTTGCCCGCATCATCTTCCATGTGGATGTGATGGATAGCTATATTTTTTGATATACCATCGGCCAGCTTTACGGTAACATTACCGCCAAGGCATATGGGCTGCTGATCTTGCGTGGTTTGGTAACCCTTTGGCAAGTCGGCATAAAAATAATTTTTACGGGCAAATGTATTTTGCAGATTGATTGCGCAATTACAAGCCAAACCCATTTTTACCGCATATTCAACCATTTTTTTGTTGATGCGCGGCAATGTGCCGGGATGCCCCAGCGAAACCGGACTCACATTATGATTAGGCTCGGCGCCAAAAGCGGCCGAATCTGATGAAAATGCTTTACTTAAAGTAGATAATTGCGCGTGTACTTCTAATCCAACAACCAACTCGTACTTATCACTCACGCCGCTTTGTAGAACTGCCATATCGTATATTCAGCTGTTATTCAGCATTGATCAAACATGCCAAATATAACGTTATATGTTATTTTTCATAGCTATTTTTTAAAAGCAATATTCAATTGCACTATGTGCCATTCCGGGGTATGGCATGTAATGTGCAAATCTTTTTATTAAACCTTCCGTTAAAAGGCCCGTCTGTTTAAATAAGGGCATGCATTTTGCCTATGCAGAAACATAATATAGAAGATACCATGAAAAAATTGATCTTAGGGATGCTGGCAAGTTGCTTTATACTTGCAGCATCTGTTACCCAAACCAAGGCCCAGGTAAGTGTTAACCTTAATGTTGGCATCTGGAATCCGCCTGCAGAATACGCTGATGCTAATTACTATTATTTACCTGATGTGGATAGTTATTACTACGTTCCTACCCATCAATATGTATACTTATCAGGTGGGCAATGGGTTTTCAGACGTTCGTTGCCGCCGCGTTACAGTTATTATAATATTAACGACGGCTACAAAGTAGCGGTTTATCGCCCAAGGGCATACCGTTATTACCGTAACGACCGCGTACATTATGCACGTTACAGGGGTGTAAAAAATGTGATAGTCCGCGATCGTTATTACAGCCCACGAACAAGGGTTGTTAATCGTACGCACTATGTTAACAGGCCCCATACAAGAGTAGTTAATCGCACCCATTACGTGAACAGGCCACACACAAGGGCTGTGAACCGTACCCGGGTTGTAAACAGACCATCGCATACTAGCGTGAGAACGGTTAGCCATGTTAATCGCCAATCACATGCAAGGCCACAAGGCCATGGTGGTGGCGGGGGTAACAAAGGCCACGGTGGCGGTAAAGGCCATCATTAATCATAATTTGATAATATATTTATAAAAAAAGAAGGACTGCTTTACAAGCGGCCTTTCTTTTTATAGGCCACTATATTATTTAGATATTAAACATTTATAGAAGTTATATGTCTATAGCTTGTATGTTATAATACACACTTAAATTTTATTTGAAGAAACTATGAAAAAATTAATTTTAGGATTGTTTGCAAGTCTTTTTATACTTGCGGCATCTGTTAACCCGGCCAAAGCACAAATAAGTGTTAATCTAAATATTGGCAACTGGACACCTCCCGCAGAATATTCAGATGTTGAATATTATTACCTGCCCGATGTAGAAAGCTATTACTATGCGCCCAAAAGGCAGTTTGTTTATTTAGACGGCGGCCGCTGGGTTTGGAGAAACTCGTTACCTTCAAGATACAGCAGCTACCGGATTGACAACGGTTATAAGGTTGCTGTGAACAGGCCAAGGGCTTATACATATTTTGAAACCGACCGCGTTAGGTATGCCAAATATAAGGGGTCAAACAAAAAGATGATAGTGCGCGGTAATTCTTACAATGCACATAATAAAGTAAAGTATGTAAAAGTTAAAGGGAACAATGGCAATGGTAAAGGCCATGGCGGCGGAAAAGGCCACGGCAAACACTAATTGAAGCTTTAATATAAACAAGAAAGACCGCTTTATGAGCGGTCTTTCTTGTTATAGTGGTATAAGCATTATACTTATAAAAAGCTTTTTGCTTTTGCTAAGGCATTATCAATACCGCTTACATCGCTGCCGCCCGCTGTAGCGAAGAACGGCTGGCCACCGCCACCGCCTTTAACTTCTTTGGCAAGCTCTTTAACAATGTTACCTGCGTGCAGGCCTTTCTCTTTCACCAAAGTCTCGTCTATCATTACCGTTAGGCTTGGTTTGCCGTTAATATTGGCAGCCAGTACCAGGAATAGGTTTGGAACAATATCTTTTAGGTTATAAGCCAGGTTCTTGATCGCATCGGCATTTGGTAATTCAACCTTTTGAGCGATGAAGTTGATGCCGTTGATATTCTCGGCTGT
>NZ_JAQBOI010000220.1 GCF_028288105.1 Mucilaginibacter sp.
CCGCCAGAGCCGGCGTAAAAATATCCAAATGCCCATCCTATAACCAGGATAACAGCAATAATGTACAATAAGCCTCTCATAATGTATTATTTTTTTAGTGTTTAGTATTAAATAAGTAATATTAACATTGTAATACTAAAATCATTCCAAAAAAATGGCACAACAAAAAAGCCCTTTAATTTAATAAAGGGCTTTTTGTATCTCGCTACGGATGATCAATATTCATCTTCGTTGAAAAAGAAGTCGTCTTTGGTAGGATAATCCGGCCAAATCTCCTCTATATTTTCATACGGTTCACCATCATCCTCAAGTGCCTGCAGGTTTTCTATAACCTCTACCGGCGCTCCTGAACGTATAGCGTAATCAATTAATTCATCTTTAGTTGCAGGCCATGGCGCATCTTCAAGGTGCGATGCTAATTCAAGTGTCCAATACATGTTTTTATATTAAAATGGTAAATCTTGCTTTTTGGCAAAAGTATAATATTTTTAAATTGATTTTTACTATTTTTTTGTAATTTTTTTATAACCGTGGTATCCATTGATTTTCAGGCACTTTGTTATCGTGCCCAATCGCCCTCGCCAGGGTGAACAGGTAATCGCTCAATCTGTTCAGATAAATATTCACTTTTTCATCTACGGTACTTTCTTCGGCCAAATGCACGCTTAGCCTTTCGGCACGGCGGCATACGCAACGCGCTATATGACAGTACGATACAGTATTACTACCGCCCGGTAAAATAAAATGCCTTAGTTCGGGCAGCGTCTCGTTCATCCTGTCCATCTCCTTTTCCAGCAGTTCAATATCCCCGGGGTGCAGGTCGGGTATTACCATTCGCGATTTTTCGGGGTCGGCTGCCAGCGAAGAGCCAATAGTGAATAGCCTGTCTTGTATTTGTTTCAGCAGATCCTTATCGTAAGCGCTGATATCCTGATCGCGGATAAGGCCGATATAGGAGTTCAGCTCATCTACCGTACCATAACTTTCTATGCGCAGGTGGTGCTTGGGCACCCGTGTGCCGCCAATTAATGAGGTGTACCCCTTATCGCCGGTTTTAGTATATATCTTCATAAAAATAACAGCAATTTAAATGCGTTTAAGCTGTACAATGTTTTTTAACCACAGAGGGCACTGAGATTTGCAATTCGGTTAACACAGAGAATACAGTGGTTTAAATAAATCTCTGTGTACTCTGTGAATTCCCCTCGGTGCACTCTTTGGTTAAAACTAAATAAATGTGCAATTTTAAACTTAAACTTGCATATCGTGTTTGTCAAATATATTATTTAGAAACTATGAAATCCATAATATCATCAGCCAGGATAGCACTTGTTTGTTTATTTACAGTTGCATTACTAAGCTTTAAATGCAGCAATGGCAACACAAAGGCGCCTGCTGCAGAAACACCAAAGCCTAAAGCAGATTTTTCAACACTTTTAACCGAACAGCAATTTAACGCCCTTTTTCCGGAACGCGACAAGTTTTATACTTACCAGGCATTTATAAAAGCCGTGAACGACCTGGCCCAAATAAAGGTACAGGTGATACGCAGGGCGGTTTCGGTATACCAATTCACCCGCACCGATAAAACTACCGGTAAAGCCACCGTAGTGCGCCAGGATGGCGATTGGAACGAAGCCTGGGCCAAAGTAAAACCGGATAGTACCTATACTGTTGACTATGGTAATTTTTGTACCGAAAAGGATGCCAACACCAATAAACGCGAACTGGCCGCCTTTTTCGCGCAAATAGCACACGAAACCCGCCACGGCCGCAACGAAAGCTATACCGACGGGCTAATGCTGATACATGAAGATAATACATCATTAAATTATGTGAGCGACAGTGACGAGTATCCGCCTGTTAAGGGGCAAAAATATTATGGCCGCGGGCCAATGCAAATAAGCTATAACGGTAACTACGGCTATGCATCTGATTGTATTTTTGGCGATAAGAAAGTATTGCTAAACAACCCCGGCCTGGTAGAAACCGACCCGGTAGTAGCTTTTAAAACAGCCATCTATTTTTGGATGACGCCCGAAACCCACAAACCATCGGCCCATGATGTAATGATCGGTAAATGGCAGCCAAAGGCCACCGATAAAGCCAAAGGCCGCACCCCCGGCTTCGGCATGACGATACTGATTGTTAACGGCGACCTGGAATGCAACAAGGGCGAGGATAATTACAGCATGAAAGACCGCATTGGCTTTTACCAGTTCTTCCTGAAAAAATTAGGCGTAACCGATGATAATTGCGCCTGTAGCTGTGGGAAAATGCAGCCGTATAAGTATTAGAGCTTAGGCTAAAGCCATTTGCTTCTTGCTTATCTCCGTTGGCTGAAGCCAACGGCAATGAAAATATTGCCACAAACCGAGGTTCATTGCCGTCCCATTTATGGGACGGATAAATAAATCACGTAAATGACTTTGAAGCTTAACCGGCGGAACGCAACAGTAAAAAGGGGAACCAACTTAGCTCCCCTTTTTACTATCTAAAATTCGGTGTCCTCACCGAATTTATTTACTTATTCTGATTTTTCTTTAAATGTCCAGCTATAAGTACCATCAACAGCAGATTTGATAATACCAAAATAATCAAATATACCGCTTGCACGGTCGCCGGCTTCGTCAAGCGCATCGCTGCCTGTAATACCCTGGTGTTTGTTGGCTTGCTCTACAAAGCTTGTTTTTAGTTTGGCGAAGTCGCTTACATCACCATTATTGGCTTCAATAGTATAAGCAATGGCCCAAACAGCATCGTAAGCTGCTAATGCAAAAGCATCTGCATCTAATTTAGTTTTTCCCTTGATCTTATCGGCAATAGGTTTGTACTGGGTTTCTAAACTGGCGGGCAAACCAACAGATGGTGCAAAAAAGCTTGTCGCGATAGCAAAATCTGCTACTTTAGCCTCTTTGGTATAGGCCGCGCTTAAAACAGCGCCATCGCCACCGTACCACTTAACAGCAGCAAGGGTAGGCTCATTAGCAGCCAGCTTCATTATTTCTGTACCCTCATCAAACGATGCCAAATACACGCCAACCTTATCGGCGCCATAAGTTGCAGTGTATGCCGCTACTTTTGTTTTAATATCGGCAACAACCGCACTATAATCTGCACCTATGGCGAAAGGTGTTACAGCGCTAACCACACCACCTTTGGCTATAAATGCCGCGCTAACTGATGTTTGTAAGCCTTTATTCCCTGCATCATCCTGCGTAACGGTTACCAAAGCCGTTTGGCCTTTTTTGTAAATAGTATTTGCCATTGCCGCGCCTTCAATTTTATCTGAAGGGCAAAAACGGAATATAGCATCGCCCGGTATAGCTAAACTGCCGGCGGTACTGCTTTGGCTTATTACAATAATGTTCGATTGATCTACCTCTGGTTTTATAGCGGCTAACTCAGAACTGCTTTGAGGGCCTATAATGAAACTAACCCCATCAGCCTCCGCATTTTTAAAATGTGCAACGGCAATATCCGCGGAATGCTTGGTATCAACCACATCTACGCCAATGCTATATGGATAGCCTTTGTCGGCAAAATATTTATTAACATCAGCAGCAGCAAGCTGAATAGCCGCGCTCGAGGTTACCCCTAACGTATTACCGCTGCCTGTTATAGTCAACAAGCCCCTAATGTTGATAGCCCGCACTATCTGAACTCTTTTTGATTTTTTACACGACTGAAACACCAGCGCGACAGCCAGCAACGCAATAACGGGAAGTAATATTTTTCTCATTTTAATTGTACAAATGTTTAGTGCTGCAAAATACGTTTAATTTAGGGTTTTGTTTATTTAGCCGTAGTTGATAATGAATTTGTTACTTAATTGTAACATCTGTTATTATATTTAGTCTGATTTTTTATTTATCACAAATGAATACACTTTTATTTGACACCACGGGGTTATCATCAATTGAAACAGATGCTTTCGACGCTACCTGCAAGGCATTGAAAGATGAGTTTAAAATAGAGGTGCCCGGATATATAGATTTTCAACTGGAACAATTTGAGGTATTGAACCACCATCAAGCCGTTAACATTCGCGATACATTCGCTATAAAAAACCCATGCGGGGATAGTTATCTTTTGTTTGTAGATATGAATACCGCGCATGCCCCTGTAAAAGGGCGAACGTCTTACTATACCGAGTACCAGCCCTGGGCTCTCGCCTATTTAAAGCGCGATTATGGCCGGGTATTCATCCGCACCGAAACCATTATTGATAAGATCCGCGAGATAATTTTCCCTATCGAGCTTGATTTTAAAGAGGACAAGCCATTTAGCGACCGGTATTATGTGCTAACAGATGATAAGCACAAAGCCGAACAGGCCATAACACAGGAGTTTAGAGATGCCATGATGGCTATACAGGAAACAGATTTTGTGGTCGAGATATTCGAACATACCCTCATCATTGGCAACCGCAAACCCATTACCCCCGAGCATACGCTTTACCTTGCTGACTTTGTTGCAAGGCTGGCAAAGTTGAAGTGTTAATTTTTACTTGTCATGCTGAACGCGGTGAAGCATCTAATCGCCGACTTGCATGTAGCCGATAGATCCTTCGCTACCGCTCAGGATGACAATAGTCTCAAAAAAAAGCCCTCTTCGCAAAGCAAAGAGGGCTTTCTACTTATATAAAACGAAAAAAACTATTCTTTTTCTAAATTAACAGGCTCTGGCACGCGCTTACTCACCACTTGAATATGCTCGTTCAGGTAATCGTTTTCAACCAGGCCATCGCGCATACGCACAATACGATGGGCGTGCATGGCAATATCTTCTTCGTGGGTAACCAATATAATGGTATTCCCTTTAGCGTGGATATCTTCCAGCAGGCCCATAATTTCTATAGATGTTTTAGTATCCAGGTTACCGGTAGGCTCATCTGCAAGAATAATAGATGGATCGTTGATGAGGGCACGGGCCACAGCCACACGCTGACGCTGGCCACCCGATAATTCATTTGGGCGGTGATCTGTACGGTTACCAAGGCCTACATTTTCAAGGGCCTGGCGTGCGCGTGCATTACGTTTTTCTTTATTGATGCCGGCGTAAACCAATGGCAGGGCAACATTATCTAAAGCGCTGTTACGCGGTAAAAGGTTAAATGTTTGAAAAACGAAGCCAATTTCGGCATTACGCACTTCGGCCAAATCGTTATCCGTCATGTGGCTAACATTAATACCATTAAGAATGTATTCGCCTTTGGTTGGGGTATCCAAACAACCCAAAATATTCATCAGGGTTGATTTGCCCGAACCGGAAGGCCCCATTAGCGCCACAAATTCGCCCTTGTTAATAGTTAAGGTTACCGATTTTATCGCGTGGATAATTTCAGAACCGATAACGTATTTACGACCGATATCTTTAATGGTAATAAGGGGCTTATCTTTAGTGGTAACTATTGCCATATTCCGTTTTTGTTTACTTTGACAGTGTAGTGGTATAAAATGTTACACGATGAAAAGATAAAAGATTTCAAGAATCAGGAATCAAGATTTTGTCCTGGTCTTGATTCTTATGTCTTAACTTCTTGACTCTATTTCCCTGACTCTATTTTATCACCTTTTCCACTAAAAAGTGACTTTCGTCGTGGTCGGGTGCGTTTTGTAAAGCTTCTTCGGTTGTAATTTCCTGCTTAACAACATCCTCGCGCAAAACATTTGGCTCGGCGGTCATATAAACAAGGGGTTCAACGCCGGTGGTATCCACCTCGTTCAGCTTATCCATAAAGCCCAGTATCTTGTTCATGTCCTTTATCATTCCCTTTTTCTCGTCGGCTGCAAGTTGCAGCCTTGCCAGATGGGCTATTTTATCAACTGTTTGTTCGTCTATGGTCATGCTCGTTAATTTTATTATTGATAATGGCGTGCACCTCATCGCGCAGGGCATCAGCATCATCAATAGTTAAATGCGCCGTTTCAATAGGCTTATGTACAAATATATCACATACACCCGGTTTTGAACCATATTTATGGCCATCATCCCAAAAAATTTTCCAGGTGTTTATTGATGTTATCGGGATAATAGGCACTTTAAGCTCAATAGCCATACGGAAAGGGCCATTTTTAAACTGGTGCAGGTCTGGCGGGTAATTGTCAGGAATGGTTGCCTCGGGGAATATAATAACCGTAATGCCATTGTGCAGCCTATCCATAGCCAATTTAAATGCCCGGAAAGATGCCATCTTACTTCCCCTGTTCACTGGTATATCTACCGTACGGAAGAATAGGCGGGTTACTATCCCCTCTACCAATTCCTCTTTACCCATAAAACAGCAGTTGCTTTTTACCAACAGGCTCATGGCGGTAATATCAAGGTTACTGGTATGATTGGGGCAAACTATGTAAGTTTTGCTCCAATCTACAGGCTCTTCAAAATGATAATGATACCTTATCCCCACACAAAACGAACTCACCAAACCCCATATACGGCGTAAACGGTTTAGGTGCTTATACCTTTGCGGTTTGCGCGAACAGTAGAACATCAGGGGCCATAACAGAAAGTAAAAAAGTCCCACACTGCACTGGTAAAGGTATAGGTGCACTTTCTTCAATATCATTTTCATCGCCCTCAAAAATAGAAAAAATACTTACTTTCGCCCCCTATATGGAAACTGTTGTTAGTGGTATACGTTCTACCGGAAATTTGCACTTAGGTAATTACTACGGAGCTGTTCAAAACTTCGTGAAAATGCAGCATGAATACAAGTGCTTTTTTTTTATAGCCGACCTGCACTCGTTAACTACGCACCCTACCCCTGCCAATTTGCATGGCAATGTTAAACAGGTATTGGTAGAGTATTTAGCGGCCGGTATCGACCCCGAAAAAGCCACCATTTACATACAAAGCGATGTGCCCGAGGTTGCAGAGCTTTACCTATATCTAAACATGAACGCCTATATGGGCGAGCTGGAACGCAGTACATCTTTTAAAGATAAAGTACGCGCCAACCCCGATAACGTAAACGCGGGCCTTTTAACCTACCCGGTTTTAATGGCTGCCGATATATTGATACACAAGGCAACCAAAGTACCTGTTGGTAAAGATCAGGAACAACACCTGGAAATGTCGCGCACTTTTGGCAACCGTTTTAACAGGTTATACAATAACGACTACTTCCCCGAGCCTTACGCTTTTTCGTTTGGCGAGAGCCTGGTAAAAATACCGGGACTTGATGGTAAGGGCAAAATGGGTAAAAGCGAAGGTGAAGGCAATGCCATATTCTTATCAGATACGCCCGAAGCTATCCGCAAAAAGGTAATGCGCGCTGTTACCGATGCGGGCCCTACACAGGATAACCAGCCAAAACCACAGGAAATACAGAACCTGTTCGATCTCATGAATGTGGTATCTACACCGGATACTTTGGCGCATTTCGATAACCTGTACAATACCTGTGCTATCCGTTATGGCGACTTGAAAAAACAGCTTGCCGAAGATATGATCATCGCGACAGCACCTATCCGCGAAAAAATTAATGATATTGCTAACGATGCCCCTTTATTAAGGCAGGTTGCCCGTTACGGAGCTGCCAAGGCACGCGAAAGCGCCTCAAAAACCATTAAAGAAATAAGGGAAATTATCGGTTTCAGGAATTTTTAGTAGGTTCATTGTTGTTGGTTCATCGTTCATGGCGTATATTAGCCAATTAGCTAAATATAGTTTGCGCGATGATTGCTGACCATGAACTATTATCTATTAACCATGAACAAATAATCGCAATAAAATAATATGCACATAGCTATTGTAGGAAATATTGGCGCCGGTAAAACTACACTTACCGAAATGTTAGCGAAAAATTACGGCTGGGAACCCCTTTACGAAGCGGTTGATAATAACCCCTACCTGGAAGATTTTTATAACGAGATGAAACGCTGGAGCTTTAACCTCCAAATATATTTCCTGAA
>NZ_JAQBOI010000243.1 GCF_028288105.1 Mucilaginibacter sp.
CGGCTAAATATGTAAAAGAGTGTTCGGCCTGCGGATGGCTGTTCCTTGATAAAAGCCGTACCCATACCCGCCGCTGGTGCAATCCGTTGGAGTGTGGCAGTATTGATAAAGCAACCCGGTATTATCACCGCCAAAAAGCAAAAAAATCTGAGGCATAAAAAAAGGCGCACCATTGTGGTACGCCTTTGTAAAATTTATCCGGGTTATATTATAAACCGAAGGCGCTTTTTACTTTATCTACGTAGTCTAATTTCTCCCAGGTAAACAATTCTACTTCGCGGGTTACTGTGGTGCCATCGTGCGCGTTAAACGATTTGGTAACCGTTTCGTTAGGGCGGCCAAAGTGTCCGTAAGCTGCAGTTTCGCTATAGATTGGGTTACGCAGTTTAAAGCGGGTTTCTATAGCATATGGGGTCATGTTAAAAATGCTTTCCACTTTCTTAGCAATCTCGCCATCGTTTAAACCAACTTTAGCAGTGCCATAAGTATTTACGTAAATCCCCATTGGTTGGGCAACGCCTATCGCATATGATACTTGTACCAAAATCTCATTACAAACACCGGCAGCTACCAGGTTTTTGGCAATGTGGCGGGTTGCGTAAGCGGCAGAGCGGTCAACCTTTGATGGGTCTTTACCAGAGAAAGCACCGCCCCCGTGTGCGCCTTTGCCACCGTAGGTATCAACAATAATTTTACGGCCGGTTAAGCCTGTATCGCCATGCGGGCCACCAATAACAAATTTACCGGTTGGGTTAATGTGATACTTAATATCGTTGTTAAAAAAGTGAGCGTATTTTGGATATTTAGCCTTAACACGTGGGATAAGGATACTAACAATATCGCTGCTGATCTTAGATAGCATAGCTTCTTCTTCGCCAAAATCATCATGCTGTGTAGATATTACTATCGCATCTATACGTGTTGGCTGGTTATCGTCGCTGTACTCTAAAGTAACCTGCGATTTTGCATCCGGGCGAAGGTATTTAATATCAGAGTTCTCGCGGCGGATAGCAGCAAGCTCTACCAATAAAGCATGGGCGATATCTAAAGCCAAAGGCATGTAGTTATCAGTTTCGATAGTGGCATAACCAAACATCATACCCTGGTCGCCGGCGCCTTGCTCTTCTTTAGCCTTGCGGTCAACACCCTGGTTAATATCCGGCGATTGCTCATGGATAGCAGATAACACACCACACGAGCTGCCATCAAACATATATTCGCCTTTGGTATAACCAATACGGTTAATTACATCACGGGCAATTTTTTGTACATCTAAATAAGCTTTTGATTTTACCTCGCCCGCCAAAAATACCTGCCCGGTAGTTACCAGTGTTTCGCAAGCCACTTTCGACTCGGGGTCGAAAGCTAAAAAGTTATCAATTAACGCGTCCGATATTTGGTCGGCAACTTTATCCGGATGCCCTTCTGATACAGACTCCGATGTAAATAAGTATGGCATATTATTTTTAAATAAACGTTAAAATCGAAAGGTAATGATTTATTTGAAACGTTGTAAAAGGAGCAGGGTTAGCACTTTTTTACGTGGTTGCAATCCAGTCCCGGTTATTCGGGCATTAAATCAGTCCACTTTCGAATGGCAAAAATAAAACAATTTTTCACAAAGCCGAAAATACATTTACTTTTGCCCATTGAAACCCTATATAGTTGAAAAGGAAAGCGTTATTTATAATAAACCCGGTATCAGGCGGGAAGAAAAAGGATGGAGTGCCGGGGCTTATACAGAAATACGTTGATACAGCTATTTTTGAATATGACATTGAATTTACAACCGGTATTTTCCATGCGCACGATTTAGCCAAAGCCGCTGTTGGTGAGTATGATATTGTTGTAGCGATAGGCGGCGATGGTACCGTTAACGAGGTTGCATCTGGCATAGTTAATACAGATACTGTATTAGGTGTAATTCCGTATGGCTCGGGTAATGGCTTGTCAAGGTTCCTGAATATTCCAATGAATGCTGAAGAGGCTTTTAAAACATTCAATGAGGCGCGTGTTATAACTATTGATGCCGGTAAAATGAACGGACAATGGTTTTTTAACATGGCCGGGATGGGTTTTGATGCGCATATTAGCCATGTATTTGCCAACGGCAGCGAGAAGAGGGGTTTTGTAAGCTATTTTAAATCTTCGATAAAAGAAATCTCTACCTATAAATCAAAACACTATCATATAGAGGTTGATGGCGTTCCTTATGACCGTGAAGCATTTATGCTGAGCATGGCCAATTCATCGCAATACGGTAATAACGCGCATGTATCGCCAACGGCATCTGTGCAGGATGGTTTGCTGGATGTTTGTATTATAAAGCCGTTCCCGTTGTGGCGTTTCCCCGAAATGGGCTTGCGCATGTTCACTAAAACGGCCGATACCTCTAAATATGTAGAGATCATTAAAGGCAGGCATATCCATATTACCCGCGAGCAGGAGGGCCCCATTCATTTAGATGGCGAGCCGCAGGGTGCCGGTACTGATATTAATATAGAAGTGGTGCCCAAGGCGTTAAAAGTTATTGTTGGCGGTTCATATAAAAATTAAAAGCCTCACCCCAGCCCCTCTCCGAGGGAGAGGGGCTTTAGGAGAAGGGCAAAGTTTAAAACAAATAAAAGTCTCCCCTATCGGTGGAGATTAGAGGGGGCTATATGGCAAAGAAGAATTTTACCGGCATTATGTACTCTACCGACCCTGATTTTCAATACCAGGAAGAAGGCGGTAACGCACAGCAAACCCTGCCGCCACAGCAACAGAACCTAAAAATATTTCTCGACCGGATAAAAGGAAATAAACTGGTAACCCGTATTAGTGGGTTTATTGGTGCCGATACCGACTTGGAAGCCATAGGCAAAAAGCTGAAAACTAAATGCGGTGTAGGCGGCTCTGTAAAAGATGGCGAGATATTATTACAGGGCGATTTTAGAGATAAGGTATTAACCATGCTGCAAACCGATGGCTATAAGGCTAAAAAAGCCGGAGGATAGTGTATTGAAATAAATTTATTTATTGTTGTTAACTATTGATTATTAGCTATTTACATGGTGTGTAAAACGTACATTATGTAAATAAATATCATAAAATACTTGCTTGTTAGTGTATCAAAAGGGTATTTTTGGGCAACCAATTATAAACAGCCTTTTAATGAACAACATGAATAACCGGGTACCCAATTTAGGGTATCTCAACCTGGCTAATGGCACTGCTATTTTTTACCAGCTAACCCCTGCGCAACTTGTTGAAGCTGCAATAAAAAGGAACGAAGGCATACTAAGCGACACCGGCGCCCTTGCAATTGATACCGGCGAATTTACAGGCCGCTCTCCCAAAGATCGTTTTATTGTTGATGACGAAATCACCCACGATGTGGTATGGTGGGGCGATATAAATATTAAGTTTTCCGCAGACAAATTTGACGCCTTATATAATAAGGTAACAAACTACCTGGCTAATAAGGAAATTTTTGTGCGCGATTCATGCGCTTGCGCTAACGAAAAATACCATATAGATATACGTGTAGTTACCGAAACAGCTTACCAAAACCTGTTTGTACATCACTTGTTCATTCGCCCGGAAGTTACTAATCCCGAAGGCCAGCCAGAGTGGACCATCATCGCTGCCACGGGCTTTAAGGCCAACCCGGCTACAGATGGTACACGCCAGGAAAACTTCGTTATCATCAGCTTTAGTAAAAGAACTATACTGATTGGCGGTACCGGTTATACCGGCGAAATAAAGAAGGCTATATTCTCGGTACTCAACTTTATATTACCGCATGATAAGCAGGTGCTATCGATGCATTGCTCGGCCAATACAGGCAGCAGGGGCGATACCGCGATTTTCTTCGGATTATCCGGCACGGGTAAAACAACCTTATCTGCCGACCCGGACCGTAACCTGATCGGCGATGACGAGCACGGCTGGAGCGACTACTCCATATTTAATTTTGAGGGTGGCTGCTATGCCAAATGCTGTGGTCTTACTGCCGAAAAAGAACCACAGATATTTAATGCTATTAAATATGGCGCGCTGTTAGAGAATGTGAACTTTGTGCCGGGCACACGCAGAGTTAACTTTAATAATATAGATAAAACCGAGAACACCCGGGTTGCCTATCCTTTATCAAATGTAAGCAACGCGGTTATACCATCTATAGCAGCATCGCCCAAAAACATATTCTTTTTAACTGCAGATGCCTTTGGGATACTGCCTCCTATATCAAAACTAACACCTGAGCAGGCCATGTATCACTTCATATCGGGCTATACAGCTAAAATAGCCGGTACCGAAGCTGGTATTACCGAGCCAAAGGCCACTTTCTCTGCCTGTTTTGGCGAAGCGTTTTTGCCATTGCACCCGGTTGCCTATGCTAAACTGTTAGGTAAAAAAATAAAAGAACACCAGGTAAATGTATGGCTTATAAATACAGGCTGGACAGGCGGCGCTTACGGAACAGGCCAACGCATGAAGCTTTCATACACCCGGGCTATGATAACTGCCGCGCTAAACGGAGGGTTAGATAATGTAAATTATCATCAGCACCCTATATTTAACATGATGATACCGGTTAGCTGCCCAAATGTGCCGGATGATGTGCTGAATCCTAAAAATACCTGGGCCAATGCAGAAAATTATGAGTGTAGTGCAAACAAGCTGGCCTCGGCATTTGTTAAGAACTTTGAGAAATATGCGGCATACAGCACCGTCGAGATAATAAACGCAGGGCCAAATACAGTTGTAGCCGTATAGTTAGACGCAACTATATCACTACTGTTACACACTTTTTATAGGTTTTTGCTTGCTATTATTAAAAAAAATGGGTTGTATTGTAAAAAATTGTCTGCCTGACAGACAATTTTTCTGTTTCAAAGCGTTATGTAATCACAAAATTGCAGAACGCTTTGAGCTGTATATTAAATTATTATAAAGAATTTCAGAAAAAGTTTTTTTATTTCATTTAAATTCTATTTTTGTTATCCGCTTAAAACGCACACATTTTTTATTAACTTATATTATAAACAAAACGAAAACTAAAAATTAAAAAGTAATGGCAAACGCACCAACAAAACCAACTACTCCTGTGAAAAAAGAAAGCTCAAGTGCATCGGGCGCATTTGCAACTTTGACCATCCCTATCTGTATAGTAGTGGCAATTTGTATTTTTGTATTCATATTAGGCCACCCAAGTCACTATAAAGGTGGCGATCCTGCTAACGAGCCAAATCCTGGCGATTTATTTGGTACTGTACACAAAGGTGGTATAATTGTACCATTGATCATGTCATACCTGTTAATGGTTATCGTGTTTTCAATTGAAAGGTTTGTAGTTATTGGCAAAGCATCTGGTACAGGTAATGTGGATGCATTCGTAAGAAGGATCCAATCATTCCTTAACGCTGGTAACATCGACGGCGCAAACGCTGAGTGCGACAAACAAAAAGGTTCTGTAGCAAACGTTATAAAATCAGGTTTGAAAAAATACCGCGAAATGGAAACTGATCAAACTATGGATGTTGATCAGAAAGCATTAGCTATCCAAAAAGACATTGAAGAAGCAACAGCTTTAGAAATGCCAATGTTAGAGCAAAATTTAACTATCATCGCTACCCTGGTATCTATCGGTACATTAACCGGTCTATTGGGTACAGTAATTGGTATGATCAAGGCTTTCGGCGAGTTGGCATCTTCAGGTGCTCCAAACCAGGCAGCATTATCAAACAGTATCTCTGAGGCACTTATCAATACAGCGTTAGGTATCGGTACTTCAGCTATATCAATTGTAATGTACAATGTGTTTACTTCAAAAATTGATAAACTGACTTACGCTATTGACGAAACTGGTTTCAGCATAGTTCAAACATTTGCTGCTTCACATAAAAAATAATAATTGTAAAATATTAGTGCGTGTTTTCCCGTTATAACAGAATATAATTTGGATAATTGGGATAAGTAACTATCTTTACATTATATATTTTTTTAAAAAAAGAACAATATGCCAAGAGTAAAAGTCCAAAGAAAGAGTACCGCGATTGATATGACCGCCATGTGCGACGTAGCCTTCCTGTTGCTTACTTTCTTTATATTAACAGCAAAACCCCGGACAGAAGATCCTGTTCCGGTTGATATACCTGCTTCGTCTATTACGCAGCCAATACCAGATGATAACGTATTGATGCTGACTGTTGCCGAGCAAAAAGTGTTCTTTACTGTAGATGGTAACGATATCCGTAAACAAACCCTAAATCAAATGGGTGATAAATACGGTATTAAATTTACTGTCGAAGAGCAAACAAAGTTCTCGGGCACACCCATATTTGGCGTACCTATGAACCAGCTGAAACAGTTCCTGCAATTAGACGCAGCTCAGAAAAAGGAGTATAAGCAACCCGGTATCCCTAATGATACTACTGCTAACAACGAACTTGCTGACTGGATCCGCGAAGCGCGTAAAGCTGATGTGGCCTTACACAACAAAGCGTTAAGGGTATCTATCAAAGGAGATAATAAAGAAGAGTACCCAACTATTAAAAAAGTGATCGGTATCCTTCAGAGACAAGAAGTAAACAAGTTTAGTCTAATTACAACAATTAGAACTGCACCTAAAACGAATTAAAAATGGCAGAATTAGACACCTCCTCCGGCGGGGGGAAAAAAGGCGGGAAAGTAAGAAGTAAGAAAGCCTCTACACGCGTGGATTTAACCGCGATGGTGGATTTGGCCTTCTTGTTAATTACCTTCTTCATGCTTACTACCACGCTTTCGAAACCAAAGGCAATGGATGTTATTATGCCTGACAAAGATGAGAAGACAAAAGAACAGGAGCCTATGGCTGCTTCAAGGTCAATGACTATTTTGTTAGGGTCAAATAACAAACTGGAATGGTTTATTGGCGAGCCCGGTAAATCACAGCCTACAACCGAAGGCTATGGGAAAGATGGCTTGCGCAAAACCCTTGTTGAAAAAGGTAAGGAAATACAAGCAAGTACGGGTAAATTCATGTTCGTATTAATTAAACCAAGCGACAAATCAAATTACAAAAATTTGGTTGACGTTTTGGACGAGATGAAAATAACCAATGTAACCTCATATGCCATTGTTGACATTTTGCCAAGTGAAATCGATTTGCTTAAGCGTGATGGTAACTATTAAGGAATAATTAAAAGTAAATTAACGTTAGAAGACAATGTTTGGATCAAAATTAGACATACTAAACCAGCAGTGGATTGACGTTGTTTTTGCAGGCCGTAACAAAGCTTATGGTGCGTACGAACTTAGAAAGGAAAATCCTCGTAACACAAACAAGGCCCTTATAATTGGAGTAGCAGCATTTGTTTTACTTATATCTTTTAAAACAATCATCAATGCAATAGAGGGATTTATCCCTAAGGCTGACGAGAAGGTGAAGGTTACCGAAGTGGTACTGCCTCCGCCACCCGTAAATGAACAAGAAAAACCACCTCCGCCACCTCCGGAACCACCTAAGCCAAAAGTTGACCAGGTGCGTTTCCCGCCTCCGGTTGTAAAACCAGATAACGAGGTACAAGAAAAAGACCCGCCAACCGTTAAAGAGTTGGAAGTAGCGGATCCGGGGCAGAAAGACCAAAAGGGTGACCCTAATGCCGATATCAGAATTGATGAACCGGTAGGTAACTCTGATGTGAAACAGGTTGTTGAAGAAAACCCTAACCAAATTTTTACCGCGGTAGAGCAAGCTCCGGGTTTCCCTGGTGGTGATGCAAAATTTGGAGCATATCTTCAAAAGAATATTCGTTACCCGGCTATTGCAAGAGAAAACAACGTTCAAGGGCGTGTGGTTTTAACCTTCGTAGTTGAAAGAGATGGCTCATTAACCGATATTAAGGTTTTGCGCTCTCTTGGTAGTGGTACAGATGAAGAAGCTGTACGTGTATTGAAAGCTTCGCCGAGATGGAAACCAGGTATACAAAACGGACGTCCGGTTCGTGTACAATACAGCATACCTGTAAACTTTACATTGGCGTCAGAATAAAAATTAATGTTATCAAATAACAATGAAAAGCAAAAATCGCCCAAAAGGCGGTTTTTGCTTATTTTAGGAGTTACTGCATTTATTGCCTTTTGCGTATTAGGATTAATGATAATTTTCTGGGATAAATTTCCGTTAGATCTTCCTAAATCACAAAGAACAATCTTTGGTTCAGTTATATTAATTTACGCAGTTTTACGCTTTTCGCGTTATTTAAGAAAGGACCCTAATGAAAGTTAGTTTTGTAGCTCTATTATCAGGGTTTTCATTATTAGTATTATTACAAAGTTGTCAACAAAATGCCGGCAAAAAAGCCCCGCTGGATGGCTTTACATCCGGAACAGCACAATTTGCAGGCGATGAATCATTTTCGCCAATTATTGACGAAGAACTGTATGTTTTTAAGGCTTTATATCCCGAGGCCAACCCGGTAATTACTTATAAACCCGAAAGTGAGGTTGTAAATAGTTTACTAAATGATAAAGTAAGAGTTGCCATTTTGTCACGTAACCTGGATACAGCCGAGTTGGGTGTACTAAAAAGGCGTACATTAGTAGCAGATGTGAACAAATTTGCTGTAGATGCTGTTGCTCTTATTGTAAATCAAACGTCAAAAGATACTACGATTTCGGTTAACGAAATTAAAAGTATGTTAAAAGGGCAGTCAAGAACCGATATTAATATAGTGTTTGACAACCCTAACTCAAGTTTGGTAAGATATTTGAAGAACTTATCTGGAAACCAAGAGTTAAAGCAAAAAAATATTTATGCGTTAAGCTCAAGCAAAGAGGTTATAAAGTATGTTAGTACACACCCTAATTCGATAGGTATAACAGGCTTTAGCTGGCTAAACGACCCTGACAAAGATTATGCTGAAGCCGTTGATAAGGTTAAAATTGTAGGCGTTAAAGACGAGAATAATAAAATTGCCCCTAATGAGTATTTTAAACCTTCACAGACCACACTTGTCCAACATACGTATCCGCTAAGCAGGTCATTGTATATAATTGATTGCACAGGCAGAAAAGGTTTAGGATCGGGCTTTGCCTCATTCTTAGCCAGTGAACGCGGCCAGCGGATAATTTTAAAATCGGGTTTACTACCCGATTCTATCCCGCAAAGGGAAATAAACATAACACACTAACTATACATAATTTACAAACTAAGATGAAAATGATCAGTAAGATAAGTAAGATAGTATTAGCCCTTACGCTTGTAGGCTCGTCAGTTTTTGCGCAGAGTTTAGCCGATGCGAAAAAAGCGATTGATGCCGAGCAGTTTCAGAAAGCTAAATCGATGCTTAAAAATTTAACCGTTACCCAGGCTACCAAGGATGAGAACTTCTTTTACCTGGGCTGGGTATACATTCTTCAGGAATATCCTGATTCAGCAAAAGCTGTATTTCAAAAAGGTATTGCTGTAAACCCAAAATCAGCATTAAACTATGCGGGTTTAGGTGCTGCTGCTTTTTTGGATAAAGATAGGGCAACAGCCACTACAAATTTTAACCAGGCAACATCATTGGCCGGCAAGGATAGTAAACCATATTTGTATGTAGGTAGATCTTACCTGTTAAACGATGTGGATGGTAAAATACCTGCTGCAGATGCAAATGCCGCTGTTACAGTATTAACAAAAGGCAAAGCAGTTAATGCAAAAGATGCGGAAGTGCTTGTTGCTTTAGGTGATGCATTACGCACGCAAAGCAAAAACACCGAGGCGCTGGGTAACTACCAGGCAGCTTTAGAGCTTGACCCTAAATTGGCTCATGCTAAGGTAGCAACAGGTGTTATCTGGAAATATGCCAATAACTTTGAAAGCTCAGAAACTGAGTTTAAAGCGGCTTTAGCTATTGACCCTAACTATGGGCCGGCTTACCGCGAGTGGGCAGAAACAGATGTTCGTTGGGCACAAAACGATCCAAGAATGGCATCAGCTAAAATTAAAGAAGCTACTGAGCAATATAAAAAATACCTTTCTTTAACTGATATGTCTATTGAATCGCAGTTACGTTATGCCGACTTCTTGTTGCTATCTGGTGATTATAAAACATTACAAACAGTAGCATCAGATTTGTCAAAATCGGCAAATACAAACCTAAGGATCTACCGTTATTTGGCTTATTCTGCTTACGAGAACAAGGACTTTGCTGCAGGTTTAACTGCAATGAATACCTGGGTTACCAAAGCAGATCCTAAACGTGTTATCCCACGTGATTATGTTTACCTGGGCCGTTTACAGATAGCTTCAAAACAAGATTCTTTAGGTATTGGTTCATTACGTAAAGCTTTAGCAATGGATACAAGCCAGGTAGATGTATATCCTGAAATTGCAAAAGCACTATATGCGCAAAAGAAATATGCTGAAGCTGGTGATGCCTATCATGTTTTCACACAAAAAGGTAGGGGCGTTAAGCTTTTAGACCATTTTTATGAAGGCATCAGTTATTATTTTGCTTACGATGAGAAAAAGCCTAATGCCGATTCAATAATTGCAAAAGCCGATTCGGCGTTTAGCTATGTAGTACAAAAGGCACCTGCAACTACTGACGCATATCTTTATCGTGCCCGTGTTAACGAGTTAAGGGATAAGGACCGTAACAATATAGTAGGTTACGCTAAACCTTTCTACGAAAAATACATTGAAGTGGTAGGCGCCAAAGGCGGTGTGCCAGATGATAAAACGAAAAAGAACTTAGCAGAGGCGTATGTTTACCTGGCTATATATTCTGAATTTAAAGAAAAGGATATGGCTAAAGCTATAGAGAATTACACCAAGGCAAGAGATAACGACCCAGCTAATAAACAGGTTGTGTTATTCTTCTCGCGTAAAGGTGGAGGCACCGGTAAAGGCAAATAAGCTTTTAGCTTAAATAAGTATTAAAAGGCCTCTTCTAAAAAAGAGGCCTTTTTTATTATGCGCTCATTTGTATATTTGCATCATGGAATTACAAAGTTTACCGGTTAATTATTTGCCCATCATATTCCAGATGCTGGTAGCTATGGGGTTTGTTGTTACAACAATGTTTGTAACCCACAAAATAGGCCCTAAGCGTGTTACAAAAGATAAGCTAACACCCTTTGAGTCGGGTATCGAAGTTATTGGTAACGCGCGTAGCCCAATGTCAATCAAATACTTCCTGGTAGCAATACTGTTTGTTTTGTTTGATGTGGAGGTGATATTTATGTATCCATGGGCAGTGAATTTTCGTGACCTGGGTAGAGAGGGGATGATAGAGATGTTCATATTTATGGGCACACTATTAGCCGGCTTTTTCTATATCATAAAAAAAGGTGCACTAAACTGGGATTGATCCCACTAAACCTGCCGACAGGCTTTAGGTGCTAATTAAATCTTTCGGCCGGCGAAGATTGAGGGGTTGAATTAGTTTAGATTGATTCTAAATATATTTCATAACTTTCATAGTGTATTTGTTACAGCGTATTTTATTGTAAATTTGTAAATCAGTTTAACAGCTGATTTAATATTATTTGATAGGAATTTAATGAGTGATATTCAAATAGTTGAAGCCCCTGCGGGTGTTGAAGGATCTGGCTTTTTTGCTACTAAGCTTGATCAGGCAGTGGGTTTGGCACGCTCGCACTCCTTATGGCCATTGCCGTTTGCTACATCATGTTGCGGTATCGAGTTTATGGCTACTATGGGTTCACATTACGATTTAAGCAGATTTGGGGCCGAGCGTTTAAGTTTTTCCCCTCGCCAAGCCGATCTTTTAATGGTAATGGGTACTATTTCAAAAAAAATGGGCCCGGTTTTGCGTCAGGTTTATTTACAAATGGCCGAACCTCGTTGGGTTATGGCTGTTGGTGCCTGTGCATCAAGCGGTGGTATATTTGATACCTACTCTGTTTTGCAGGGTATTGACGAAGTTATCCCGGTAGATGTTTATGTGCCTGGTTGCCCGCCACGCCCCGAAGCTATTATTGATGGTTTTATGGCTATCCAAAAATTGGTACAAACAGAAACTTTGCGCAGGCGCGAAGAGCCTAAGTATCAGGAGCTGCTGGCTAAATACGGAATTCAATAATGGGTAAAATAGCAAACGAAGAGCTTTTACAAAAGCTAAACGATAAGTTCCCCGGCCAGGTTGCTGAAACAGGTGCCGATTTTGGCCTGCTTACTGTAGAAACCAATAAAGAAAGCATCAATGCTGTGTTAAGCTTTTTAAAAACTGATGCAGCGCTGCAGTTTATCTATTTAACAGATCTTACTGCCGTACATTACCCCGAGCTGGAAAAACCAATAGGTGTAATTTATCACCTGCACAGCCTTACTACAAATACACGTATCCGTATAAAAGTATTCCTTTCATTGGATGACTTACATATCCCAACAGCTTCAACTATATGGGATGGCGCTAACTGGATGGAACGTGAAACATATGACTTTTTTGGGGTGATATTTGACGGCCACCCCGACCTGAGAAGGATACTGAATGTTGATGACATGACCGTATTCCCGATGAGGAAGGAATTCCCGCTGGAAGATCCAAACCGTATTGATAAAAAAGATTACTTTTTCGGGAGATAATATAAATGCAGAATCACCCAGTATATACCGACAACGACCCGCAAACCGAGTACTCTACGCTCAACCTGGGCCCAACGCACCCTGCTACGCACGGTGTGTTCCAGAATGTGCTGCAGATGGATGGCGAACGTATAGTTAGCGGCGTATCAACCATAGGCTATATACACCGTGCATTTGAAAAAATTGCCGAGCATCGCCCATTTTACCAGATAACACCCCTTACCGATCGTTTAAACTATTGCTCATCGCCCATAAATAATATGGGATGGCATATGACGGTTGAAAAGCTGTTGAATATAGAAATGCCTAAACGTGTTGATTACATGCGTGTAATTATCATGGAACTGGCCCGTATTTCAGATCATATTATTTGTAATGGCGTATTAGGTGTTGATACAGGCGCCTTCACAGGTTTCTTGTACATGATGGAACATCGTGAAGAAATTTACGAGATCTATGAAGAGATCTGCGGCTCGCGTTTAACAACAAACATTGGCCGTATTGGCGGTTTCGAACGTAATTTTAATAAAATTGCTTTCGATAAGATCCGCAGGTTTTTAGTAAGGTTCCCGCCGGTATTAAAAGAGTTTGAAGCACTGTTTAACCGTAACCGCATATTTGTTGACCGTACCAAAGGTGTGGCAGCAGTTACTGCAGAGGCGGCATTAAGCTACAGCTGGAGCGGCCCTATATTACGCGCTACCGGTGTTGATTATGATGTTAGGGCGATGGAGCCGTATTCATCATACGAAGATTTTGATTTTGAAGTGCCTGTAGGCGAGAACGGCGACGTTTATAACCGTTTTTTGGTACGTAACGAAGAAATGTGGCAGAGCATGCGCATTATAGAGCAAGCGCTGAACAAGATAGAAAAAGAACCGTCGGATATATTCCATGCGGACGTACCTGCGTTTTACCTGCCTCCAAAAGAGGAAGTATATAATAACATGGAAGCTTTGATCTATCACTTTAAAATTGTGATGGGCGAAGTAGAAACCCCTAATGCCGAAGTTTACCACTCGGTTGAAGGTGCAAACGGCGAATTAGGCTTTTACCTGGTTAATGACGGTGGCCGTTCACCGTACCGTTTACATTTCCGCAGGCCAAGCTTTATCAATTACCAAATGTATGCGCCAATGAGCCAGGGTATGTTATTATCTGATGCTATTATTAACATGAGTAGTTTAAACGTTATAGCCGGAGAGTTAGATGCTTAGTGTACAGGATACCAATACGCCGGTAACATTTTCGCCGGAACTGATCAGCAAGTTTGCTGATGTGGTGAGCCGTTACCCTGTGGGGAAACAAAAATCGGCCTTGCTGCCTATACTGCATTTGGTACAGGCCGAATTTGGCTGGACCAGCGTACCCGCAATGGATAAAGTTGCCGAATACCTTTCTATTCAGCCTATTGAGGTTTACGAGGTGGCATCGTTTTATACCATGTATTTTTTAAAGCCACAAGGCAAGTACATGCTGGAAGTTTGCCGTACCGGCCCTTGCGAAATTGTTGGTGCCAGCAAAATAATGGACCACATTGAAAATACTTTAGGCGTTAAAGAAGGTGATGTTACCCCCGATGGTCTATTTAGCTGGAGAGGCGTAGAGTGCCTTGCTGCATGTGGCTTTGGCCCTGTGTTGCAAATTGGCCCCGAGTATACTTTTTACGAGAACTTAACCACTGAATCTGTTGATAAACTGATTGGTGACCTAAAAGGAAAGGCGAACAACTAATGGCACGTAAATTACTTTTAGAACATATAAACGTACCCGGCATCAATACATTTGATGTTTACCGCTCAAAAGGCGGTTACGCTGCTGTTGAAAAAGCCCTGAAAACTTTATCGCCCGATGATGTGGTAGAAGAAGTTAAAAAATCGGGCTTGCGCGGCCGTGGTGGTGCAGGTTTCCCTACCGGGATGAAGTGGAGCTTTTTGGCCAAGCCGGAAGGTGTTGAACGTTACCTTGTTTGTAACGCCGACGAATCCGAGCCCGGTACATTTAAAGATCGTTATTTAATGACCTACATCCCTCACTTATTAATTGAGGGGATGATAGTAGCCAGTTACGCGCTGGGTGCAAAAACTTCATACATATACGTACGTGGCGAAATGATGCCGCAGATACGTATACTGGAAAAAGCGATTGCCGAAGCAAAGAACAAAGGCTTTTTAGGTAAAAATATTTTAGGCACAGGTTACGATCTGGAGCTTTACGTACAACCGGGTGGTGGTGCTTACATCTGCGGCGAAGAAACCGCTTTGTTAGAATCACTGGAAGGTAAACGTGGTAACCCAAGGATAAAACCTCCGTTCCCGGCTATCGCGGGTTTGTATGGCTGCCCAACGGTAGTAAACAACGTGGAATCAATTGCTGCGGTTGTGCCAATCATTAACGAAGGTGGCGACGAGTATGCAAAACTTGGTATTGGACGTAGTACCGGTACCAAGCTAATATCTGCAGGTGGTAACTTACGCAAACCGGGTGTTTACGAAATTGACCTGGGCTTACCGGTTGAAGAATTTTTATACAGCGACGAATATTGCGGTGGTATCGCCAATGGCAAACGTTTAAAAGCGGTTGTTGCAGGTGGTTCATCGGTACCAATTTTACCGGCTAACCTGTTCCTGAAAACTATTAATAACGAACCACGCTTAATGAGCTATGAATCATTAGCCGATGGTGGTTTTGTTAGCGGCACCATGATGGGTTCGGGTGGTTTTATTGCTTACGACGAAGACCAGTGTATCGTTAGAAACACCTGGAACTTTGCAAGGTTCTATCACCATGAAAGCTGCGGCCAATGTTCGCCATGCCGTGAAGGTACCGGCTGGATGGAGAAAGTTTTACACCGCCTGGAATATGGCCACGGTAAAATGAGCGACATGGACCTGTTGGTTGATGTAGCTAAAAAAATTGAAGGGAATACAATTTGTCCGTTGGGCGATGCAGCAGCTTGGCCGGTGGCCAGTGCGATACGTCACTTCAGGGATGAGTTTGAATGGCATGTAACGCATCCGAACGAAGCAACAACAAGGAATTTTGGAATAGCGCATTACGCTGATCCATTGCCGAAATTGGAAGAAGCGGCCAGTTAAGTCAAAATTAAAAAGTAAAAATTCAAAATCGAAGCAGCTTGACCGAAAAGCCATACGACATCAAACACAGATGTTACCAATTCTCTAAAGAGATTGTGCTTTTTATATCAACCGCAAAGTATGACAGAATTTACTTTTCGATATTTGACCAATTAATAAGAAGTGGAACCTCGGTAGGGGCGAATATAATAGAAGCAAAGTCGGGCAGTTCGACAAAGGATTTTAGGAACTTCTATGTAATAGCCCTTAAATCTGCGAACGAAACGAAATACTGGATATGTTTAATAAGAGATACCATCTTATTAAATGAGAAAGAGAGATTGAATAAGTTGCTGAGCGAAGTTGATGAAATATCCAAAATCATCGCATCGATAATCATCAACCTAAAATAATAGGAATTGATAAAAAGGACAGGGTTTTTGACTTTTGACTTTTTAATTTTGAATTATAAATGAAAGTTACAATAGACGGATTTCCTATTGAAGTAGAAGCTGGGACAACCATACTAAACGCCGCAAGGATGATAGGTGGTGATATTGTTCCGCCTGCTATGTGTTATTACTCCAAGCTGGAAGGCACTGGTGGTAAATGCCGTACCTGTTTGGTGCAGGTAAGCAAAGGTTCTGAAAAAGACCCGCGCCCTATGCCAAAGCTGGTAGCAAGCTGCCGTACTACGGTAATGGATGGCATGGAAGTGAAAAACATCACTTCGCCAGAGGTTATTGAAGCGCGCAAGGGTGTGGTTGAGATGTTATTGATAAACCACCCGCTTGATTGCCCGGTTTGTGACCAGGCAGGCGAGTGCCATTTACAAGATTTAGGTTACGAGCATGGTGCAGCCAAAACCCGTTATGAGTTTGACCGCCGTACATTCGAGAAGATAGACATTGGCGATAAGATACAATTACACATGACGCGTTGCATACTGTGCTACCGTTGCGTATTTGTTGCCGACCAGATAACCGATCATCGCATACACGGTATCTTAAACCGCGGCGATCATTCAGAAATATCTACCTATATACAAAAAGCTGTTGATAACGATTTCAGTGGAAACGTTATTGATGTTTGCCCGGTAGGCGCTTTAACCGATAAAACATTCCGCTTTAAAAACCGTGTTTGGTTTACCAAACCTGTTGAAGCGCATCGCGATTGCGAAACTGAAAAATGTGGCGGTAAAGTTACTTTATGGTACAAAGGCGAGGATGTTATCCGCGTAACTGCACGTAAAGATGAGTACGGCGAAGCAGAAGAATTTATCTGCAATACCTGCCGTTTTGATAAAAAGAGAACCAGTGACTGGGTGATAGAAGGTCCGCGTAAAGTATCGCATAAATCTGTTATCAACTCAAACCACTACGATACGCTGCACCCGCTACCTGTTGTTAAAACCAACCCGGTATTGATTGAAGCGAATAAAGAACAATTTGAAAGGGAGACACGCCTGTAATGGAATTAGCAGACATAGCCATAAAATTTGGCCTCATCATTATTATATTCCTGATAAGCCTGGTAGTAGCCATGTACTCTACCTATGCCGAGCGTAAAATTGCGGCATTTTTTCAGGACAGGGTTGGCCCTAACCGTGCCGGTCCGTTTGGTATTTTACAGCCACTGGCTGATGGTGCTAAAATGTTCATGAAGGAAGAGATCATCCCTACAAACGCAACACCCTTCTTATTTATAGTTGGCCCATCATTAGCTATCCTTACCGCATGTATTGGTTCGGCAGTTATTCCATGGGGGCAAAATTTAGTTGTTGGCGGCAGGACTATCCCGCTGCAGGTTACAGATATTAACGTAGGTATCCTGTACATTTTTGGTGTAGTATCATTAGGTGTATATGGTGTAATGATAGGCGGCTGGGCATCAAACAATAAATACTCTTTATTGGGTGCTATCCGTGCGGCATCACAAAACATCAGCTATGAAATTTCAATGGGGCTTTCTATCATTGCCCTGTTAATGGTTACCGGTACTTTAAGCCTGGGCGAAATTGCCCAGCAACAACACGGCTGGCACTGGAATGTGCTGTATCAACCGGTAGGTTTCCTGTTGTTTATGATCTGCGCCTTTGCCGAAACCAACCGTACACCGTTTGATTTGCCTGAGTGCGAAACAGAGCTGGTAGGAGGTTATCATACCGAGTATTCGTCAATGAAACTGGGTTTTTACCTGTTTGCCGAATACATTAACATGTTTATATCATCGGCAGTAATGGCTACCTTATATTGGGGTGGTTACAACTATCCGGGTATGGATTGGGTTACTGCTCACACAGGCCCAGCTATCGGCCCGCTGATTGGTACGGCAGTGTTTTTTGCTAAGATATTCCTGTTCATCTTCTTCTTTATGTGGGTACGCTGGACCATCCCGCGTTTCCGTTATGATCAGTTGATGGACCTGGGTTGGAAGATATTGATACCATTGGCTATAGCAAATATTGTTGTTACTGGTATTGTTATTACTTTTTTTAGTTAAGCGAGAGGAATTAAATGGAATCATTAAGTAATAAGAAAAAGCAATTAGTGATAAAGCCGCCCAATTTTTGGGAGAGGGCTTACCTGCCTGCTATTGTGCATGGTTTATCAATTACGATGAGCCACTTTTTCAAAAAGCCGGTTACTATACAATACCCGGACGAAAAGCGTGAGTTTTCTGAGAACTATCGTGGCCTGCACTCGCTTAAGCGCGATGAAAATGGTGCGGAACGTTGCACTGCCTGCGGTTTATGCGCACTATCATGCCCTGCAGAAGCAATTACCATGATAGCTGCCGAGCGCCAGAAGGGTGAAGAGCATTTGTATCGCGAAGAAAAATACGCGGCCGTTTACGAAATTAATATGCTGCGTTGCATTTTCTGCGGATTATGCGAAGAGGCTTGCCCTAAAGAAGCAATATACCTGGATGGTGACATAGTACAGTCAGATTACCTGAGGAAAGATTTTATTTATGGTAAAGACAAATTAGTAGAACCACCTTTAAATCAATAACAGAAGTTTTATACCTTTGCCCCGCAGCTTTTAGCAGGGCAAAAGTATATTGTAAATATAAACATGAGTACATTTTACTTCATCGCGTTTTTATCCATATTTTTTTCAATACTGGTTATTTCTGCAAAAAACCCGGTGCACAGCATACTGTACCTAATACTTACCTTTTTTACTTTCACCATTCAATATATATTAATGAATGCCCAGTTTTTGGCTATCGTAAACTTTATAGTTTACATGGGCGCCATACTGGTATTGTTTTTATATACGCTGATGCTGATAAACCTGAATAAGGAAAGTGAGCCGGTTAAACCATTTATGGTGAAGATAGCCGCGGTATTTGGTGGTGGTATTTTAGCTGTAGCGCTGATATCGTCCCTGAAATCATTAGGTGTATCTGACCCGGTAGTATTAAAGAATCCCGAGCTTGGCCTGGTAAAAAACCTGGGTAAAGTATTATTCAACGAATTTTTGTTGCCGTTTGAAGTATCGTCGGTATTGCTATTATCGGCAATGGTGGGCGCTGTATTGCTGGCAACAAAAGACCCTAAAGAACCTAAAGCAACCATCTGATGGAAAGTTTAACCCATACCATTCAAGCGGTGCCGCTTAACCATTACATTTTATTAAGCGCTATTATATTTTCAATAGGGGTAATGGGTGTTTTATTACGCCGTAACGCTATTGTGATATTTATGTCGGTTGAGCTTATGCTTAACTCAGCTAACCTGTTGCTTACCGCGTTTTCGGTTTACCGTGGCGATGCAGCCGGGCAAGTTTTTGTATTTTTTATTATGGCATTAGCCGCGGCAGAAGTTGCAGTAGGGCTGGCCATTATAGTAATGATATACCGCAACACCAACTCTATCGATATTAACGTATTGAACAGGTTAAAGTGGTAAACTAATAAATTGTCATTCTGAGGTACGAAGAATCTATCGGCGAATAGATGCTTCACTATCGTTCAGCATGACAAAAAGAAATTTAACATATATAAATGGACAATTTGATCTGGCTTATTCCTGTACTACCCTTAGCCGGTTTTGTTATAAACGGACTTGGGCGTAATACCCTGTCAAAAAACCTTATCGGCGCTATCGGCAGTTTGCTGGTACTGGTTGCATTTGGTTTAAGTGTTACTACATTCTTCCAGATAAAAAACTCGGGCGTACCTGTCGAGGTTACCTTGTTTGACTGGATCAGCGTTGGCAGTTTTAAAATCCCTTTCTCCTTTTTGATAGATCAGCTAAGCTCCATAATGCTGTTGATCGTTACTGGTGTAGGCTTCCTTATTCATTTATATTCTATCGGCTACATGCATGACGATAAAGGCTTCGGTAAGTTCTTTTCTTATCTGAACCTGTTTGTTTTCTTTATGCTGCTGCTGGTAATGGGAAGCAACTACGTGGTAATGTTTATAGGCTGGGAAGGCGTTGGTTTATGCTCATACCTGCTTATAGGTTTTTGGTATACCAATCCAAGCTATGCCGAAGCTGCCAAGAAAGCATTTGTTATGAACCGTATTGGTGACCTTGGCTTTTTGCTGGGCATCTTCCTTTTAGTAAATACTTTTGGTAGTACTAACTTTTCGGACATTTTCCCTAAAGCACCCGATGCGGTTGCAGCAGGGGCACCGATAGTACTGATCACCATATTATTATTTATAGGCGCGGTTGGTAAATCGGCACAGTTGCCATTATTTACCTGGTTGCCAGATGCAATGGCCGGCCCAACACCGGTATCAGCATTAATACACGCGGCTACCATGGTTACGGCAGGTATCTATATGATAGCCCGCTCTAACATCCTGTTCACATTGGCTCCTGATACCATGGAAGTGGTTGCCTTTATTGGTTTAGCTACCGCGGCATTTGCAGCATTGATAGCTTTAACACAAACTGACATTAAAAAGGTACTGGCCTATTCAACCGTATCGCAATTGGGATACATGTTTTTAGGTTTAGGCGTTGGCGCTTATACCGGCGCGTTCTTCCACGTATTAACGCATGCATTCTTTAAAGCATTGTTATTCCTGGGGGCAGGTTCTGTTATCCATGCCATGGGCGGTGCGCAGGATATGCGCAAAATGGGCGGATTGAAAGGGAAGATCAAAATTACTTTTATCACCATGCTGGTTGGTACCATCGCTATCGCGGGTATCCCCCCATTCTCGGGTTTCTTTTCAAAAGACGAAATTTTGGCCGCAGCCTTTGCACATAGCACAACGTTTTACGTAGTGGGTGTTATTACCGCTATGCTTACTTCTTTCTACATGTTCCGGATGATGTACCTAACCTTTTGGGGTAAATTCCGCGGGACACATGAGCAGGAACATCACTTGCATGAGTCGCCTGCCAGCATGACCATACCACTTATTGTGTTAGCTATACTATCAGCTATTGCGGGTATGATAGGTGTACCGGCAGTAATGGGTGGCCATCACGAATTAGGCGCTTTCCTTGCACCTGTTTTTGAAGCATCAAACAAAATATTAGGTGAACACGAACTAAGCCACAATACCGAAAAGATCCTGATGGGTACATCGGTATTATTAGCGCTGATAGCGATGGGTTATGCCTACAGCAAATATGTATCAAAAGGTAGTGTGCCTGTATCTGATGAGGATGAGCGCCCGGCATTGTCAAACCTGTCATATAATAAATTTTATATCGATGAATTGTATGATAAGGTTATCCGTAAGCCATTGGATGCTGTTTCGGTATTCTTCTACAAAGTAATTGAACTTTCGGGTATCGATGGATTTGTGAACGGCTTGGGTAAAGGTGCTTTAGAGACAAGTAAGGGTCTGCGCCTGTTGCAAACAGGTAACGTGGGTTTCTACATATTTATGATGGTGGTAGGTATTATTGCCATTTTGGTGTACAGTTTAATTAAAATATAAGCGCTTAGCGTTTACCATATAAAATGACGGTTAGCATTTTACTTTTTTTACCGATTGTTGCAGC
>NZ_JAQBOI010000251.1 GCF_028288105.1 Mucilaginibacter sp.
CGTTACTCTGACGGTTTGCACCAGGCTATCGAGGCTAAAGAAAATGTTAAG
The DNA here is from genome assembly GCF_028288105.1 of Mucilaginibacter sp. GTDB lineage: Bacteria > Bacteroidota > Bacteroidia > Sphingobacteriales > Sphingobacteriaceae > Mucilaginibacter. Next base: position 52 of record NZ_JAQBOI010000251.1, read on the forward strand.
GTTGAGGATGCAACACAAACCTTTGCTACTGTAACGCTGCAAAACTACTTTAGGATGTACCACAAGCTTTGTGGTATGACGGGTACTGCCGTTACCGAAGCAGGTGAGTTTTGGCAGATCTACAAACTGGATGTGGTAGAGATACCAACCAATACGCCAACCAGCCGTGCAGATATGCAGGACCTGGTTTACCGTACCATCCGCGAAAAATATAATGCCGTTGCCGAAGAAATTGAAAAACTAACAAAGGCCGGCAGACCGGTACTGGTAGGTACAACGTCGGTGGAGATCTCGGAATTATTGAGCCGTATGCTTAAGCTGCGCGGTATTAAACATAACGTACTGAATGCTAAAATGCACCAGAAAGAGGCGGATATTGTTGCCGAAGCTGGTCAGAGTAGTACCGTAACCATTGCTACCAACATGGCAGGCCGTGGTACGGATATAAAATTAGGCCCAAATGTAAAAGAAGCCGGTGGTTTAGCTATTGTAGGTACCGAGCGCCACGAATCGCGCCGTGTAGACAGGCAGTTGCGTGGCCGTGCCGGTAGGCAGGGTGACCCGGGTTCGTCTCAGTTCTTTGTATCGTTAGAGGATAACCTGATGCGTTTATTCGGGTCAGAGCGGATCTCAAACCTAATGGTGCGTATGGGTATCGAAGAGGGCGAAGTAATACAGCACTCAATGATCTCTAAATCAATTGAACGTGCACAGAAGAAAGTAGAAGAAAATAACTTTGGTATCCGTAAGCGTTTGCTGGAGTATGATGATGTGATGAACTCACAGCGTACCGTAATTTACGCTAAACGTAAGAACGCCCTGTTTGGCGAGCGCCTTGATGTTGATTTGAGCAATACTGTATTTGATGTTATTGAAGATGTGGTAACCGAATACAAAGAGGCCAACAACTACGAAGGTTTCCAACTGGAAGTTATCCGTTTGTTCTCGGTAGATACCGAACTTACCGCGGAAGAATTTTCAAACACCAATATCCCAACTTTGGTTGAAAGTACTTTTATAGAGGTTAGCAACTTCTACAAACGCAAAGCCGAAGCTGTTGCACAACAGGCATACCCTGTATTGAAAGATGTTTATGATACCCGCGGCCAGTACGTGGAAAACATTGTAGTGCCTTTCTCTGATGGTATCCATGGTTTACAGGTTTCTGTCCCGCTTAAAAAAGCGGTGGAGAACAAAGGTGTGGAAGTGTTTAAATCATTCGAGAAGAATGTAACTCTTTATCTTATTGATGATGCCTGGAAAGAGCATTTGCGCGAAATGGATGAGTTAAAGCAATCTGTACAAAACGCGGTTTACGAACAAAAAGACCCATTGTTGGTTTATAAGTTCGAAGCTTTTGAATTATTCCGCCAGATGTTATCAAACGTGAACAAAGAATTGGTTAGCTTCTTGTTTAGAGGCGGTATCCCGGTTCAGCAGGAGCCGGAGCAGGTACGTGAGGCAAAACCTCAGCCAAAGCTCGACCTGAGGAACATGCGTACTTCAAAACCTGAGCTGGTAAGCGAAGCTAACGGTATGCCGATGGATGATACCCGCGAAATTCACAAACCAACCCCTGTAAAGGTTGAGCAAAAAATAGGCAGGAATGACCCTTGCCCATGTGGTAGCGGTAAAAAATACAAAAACTGCCACGGCGTAGGGTTAAATTAATAAAATATAAAAGTCATCCTGAACTTGTTTCAGGATCCCTCAGGACGGTTGACCACTATGCAATCGACTTTGCGAGTGGGATGCCGAAACAAGTTCGGCATGACAACGTTTGTTGAATAAATACAAAAATGAAAAAAGCAATGTTTGATAATAAAGCTCCTGTAAGCCTCATCAAATATTGCTTTTTTTTTGCGCTGATACTGGCCTCGGTCAAAGCATCAGCACAAACCACCCGCGGTAAGGTACAGGTAGTGGCCCCGCCATTATTTGATACCCTTTTAGCCAAACGTGCCAGCCTTAACAAAGGCAGTGGCAGTGGCGGTGGTAGTACGGCGGGCTATTCCTCATCATACGGCTATCGTGTGCAGATCTACAGCGGCAGTAGCCGCAGCGCGGCCTTTAACGCGCAGGGAAAGTTTAATAAAGAGTTCCCCGAAATGCGTACCTATATCATTTACCGCGAGCCAAACTTTAAAGTAAGGGCAGGCGATTTCAGATCGCGCATTGAGGCCGAACGTATGAAGGAAGAATTAAAATCATTATTCCCGGCGATGTTCATCGTATCCGAAAAAATAAATCCACCCAAAACGGTTATCAGCAATGATTAAAGAAAAGATCCAGCAGCTATCAAAAGATATTTTTAATGATGTAGTGGCCAATCGCCGGCACTTGCATTCGCATCCCGAACTTTCTTTCCACGAAGTAGAAACATCGGTATTTGTAGCAAATAAGCTGGAAGAGCTGGGTTTGGAATACCATAAAATGGCTGATACCGGCCTGGTGGCTTTAATAAAAGGCGATAAACCGTCAGATCAGGTGGTGGCGCTGCGCGCGGATATGGATGCGTTGCCTATTACCGAAACTAATGATGTTTCCTATAAATCGCAAAACCCGGGCGTAATGCACGCCTGTGGGCACGATGTGCATACTTCGTCGCTGTTAGGTGTAGCCAAAATATTAACCGACTTAAAAAGCGAGTTCGGTGGTACTATAAAACTTATTTTTCAACCGGCAGAAGAGAAATTGCCGGGCGGTGCAAGTTTGATGATAAAAGAAGGCGTACTGGAAAACCCCAAACCTGCCGCTGTTATCGGTCAGCACGTTATGCCGTTGATAGATGCCGGTAAAGTTGGTTTCCGTGCGGGTAAATACATGGCCTCAACAGATGAGCTTTATGTTACCGTAAGGGGCAAAGGCGGCCACGGCGCGCAACCACAACAAAACGTTGACCCGGTTATTATCACCGCGCATATACTAACGGCTCTGCAAACAATTATAAGCCGTTCTGCCGACCCTAAAAGTCCATCGGTATTGTCATTTGGTAAAGTTATTGCCAATGGCGCTACCAACGTTATACCAAACGAGGTTTACCTGGAAGGCACCTTCCGTACCATGGATGAGAAATGGCGCAACGAGGCGCATATCAAGATCAAGAAAATGGCCGAAGGTATTGCCGAAAGCATGGGCGGCAGCTGCGAGTTCAATATTATGAGGGGATACCCTTTCCTGATCAACGAGGAGAAATTAACCGCCAATACCCGTGGCCATGCCGAGGACTATTTGGGTAAGGAAAATGTGCTCGACCTGGATATCTGGATGGCAGCAGAAGACTTTGCTTATTATTCGCAGGTTGCAGATTCTTGCTTTTACCGCCTGGGTACCCGTAACGAAAGTCGCGGAATTACATCTTCGGTGCATACCCCAACCTTTGATATAGAAGAAAGCGCGCTGGAACAAAGCGTTGGGCTGATGGCTTACCTTGCCGTTAAGCAGTTGGGTAATTAATTCTATGGCTAAAAGAATAATTTTAGCTTCCTGCCTTCTGCTTTTGGCCTTCAACTCCCAGGCGCAACAAATACAGCGTTTTAATCCGGATACTATCCTTACGATAGTGATTGATTCGGCGGTGAACATCCGCTCGCACAGGTTGCGTGCGCAGGATTTTATTGATGCGGTAATGGCCGATACCAGTTTCTATAAAGCGTTTCAAAATATGAAGGCTTATTCCTTCACAGCCGAGAACCGCATTTTTAGTTACGATAAAAAGAATAAGATTAACGGCAAAGTATACCGTAAATTACTGCACAACAACCAGGCAGGGGTGCACAAAGTTGAATATATCACCAAACGCGATAGCGGCAACGTTTTGAAAAAGAACGGTAAGTACCAGCTATACACAGTAGAGATGTTTGACTATATCTTCATGAATGCTTACAACGCCGATTTTGTAAAAAGCGCAGGCACATCGGTGGCAAACAAAGGCAAGAACGAGGGATACAAAGCCAAGCTTAAAACACTGGTATTTACGCCGGGAAGGAAGGTATCCGGCCTGCCATTTATCAGCAGTAAAACAGAAATATTTGGCTCTGAAATGCGGCAGTATTACAACTATGAGTTTGCCCGGGGGAAGTATCTGGATAGTATCCCGGTGTACCGTTTTAAGGTTATCCGCAAGCCAAGTACCGCCGAAGATGATGTAATGATACAGGAGATGACCACCATCTTTGATATGAATAACTTCCAGATACTGGGGCGTTACATTGACATGAAGTACAGCAATATGCTGTTTGATTTTAACGTGCAGATGAATATCGAGCTAAATAAGTTCGACGGTGAATTGCTACCCATCAAAATAACTTATCAGGGCAATTGGGATATCCCCTTCCACAAAGAGGAACGCGCCAGCTTTTTAATTGTGCATAAGGATTATAAGAGGGAGTAACAGCTGATTTGTTTGGCTAAAGCCAATACCAACATCTCTCTGTTTCGTCCCATAAATGGGACGGCAATGATTAGAAAAAGGGTTTAATAGATTACGAAATTTCCTGATGACATATTCATTGCCGTTGGCTTCAGCCAACGGATAGTAAGCCAGAAATAGCGGCTTTAGCCGAAATTATCCCTTCTCCGCCACTTCCTTTATCACCAAATTCCTCTTCACCAGTAAATTGGTCATATACCTTTTCAGAAACAGCCAGTTAGCCAGCTTGCCCAATATTCCTAAAGGTGATTCAAAAATAAACACATCCCGCATAACAGTTTGCTTATCATCCCCGGTAAAATAATGTTCATGGCGGAAGCTTTTGAAAGTGCCACTTACCATTTCGTCTGCAAAGAAACACGGGGAATTAAAGCCGGTTATTTTTGAGGTGAGATTTTGCCAGATACCAAAATGTTTTGCCCGCCAGGTTACGGTTTCGCCAAGCTCTATTAAGCCGCTGGTACGGCCCGCAATGGCTTGCTCGCCGGTGTGCTTGGTAGATGCTACATGCACATCAATATCCCTCGCAATGTCGAAACATCGTTGGATAGGGGCGTTGATGGTTGTAGTTAATTCTATTGTCGGCATAAATAAAAAACCCTCTCGTTAGGAGAGGGTCGTATGTTTTATTGCTTGGGATTGATATTTAATAACGAATTCTTTAGCGTCGGTTAAATTTTCAGGATATTCTGCATAACTATCCGATTTATAATTTAATAGATCTGTTAAAATATGCTGATAGATAAATCCGTTTTCATACAAAAAATGAACAACCTTCCATGCTTGCAGGTCGCTTTTACCTGGAGGCCTAAATCTTTGAGGATAGCTCACATAATTATCACCACACTCCTGACATTTTTCGGGGACATGAAGATTGCCGGGCCCTTTGCTAAAGGACTTCCTGCATGTTAAGCAAACTATCTTATGTCCCATTTTTGATTAAAATTCCGCGTTCTTAGGGAACCTTGGGAAAGGGATCACGTCGCGGATGTTGCCCATACCGGTAACAAACAGTACTAAACGCTCGAAGCCTAAACCAAAACCGGCATGCGGGCAACCACCGTAACGGCGGGTATCCAGGTACCACCAAAGCTCATCTTTAGGGATGCCTATCTCGTCCATGCGTTGCTCCAGTTTATCAAGGCGTTCCTCACGTTGCGAACCACCTACAATTTCGCCGATACCCGGGAACAGGATATCCATAGCGGCAACGGTTTTGCCGTCGTCGTTCTGGCGCATGTAGAATGATTTTATCTCTTTAGGATAATCTGTAAGGATCACCGGTTTTTTAAAGTGTTTCTCAACCAGGTAACGCTCATGTTCTGATTGTAAGTCGGTACCCCAGCCTTCAATCAGGTACTGGAATTTCTTCTTCTTGTTCGGGGTAGATTCTTTCAGGATCTCAATCGCTTCGGTATAAGTTAAACGCTCAAAATCATTTTCTAAACAAAACTGCAGTTTCTCTAACAAATTAAGTTCAGAGCGGTCCTGCTGTGGTTTCTGTTTTTCTTCGTCTAACAAACGCTGACTTAAAAACTCGATATCATCTTTGTTCTTATCCAGCGCGTAGCGGATAACATATTTCAGTAATTCCTCGGCCAGGTCGGCGTTGTCTTTCAGGTCATAAAAAGCCATTTCGGGCTCAATCATCCAAAACTCGGCCAGATGGCGGGTAGTATTTGAGTTTTCGGCACGGAAGGTAGGGCCGAAGGTGTAAATATCGCTCAGTGCCATTGCACCCAGTTCGCCTTCCAGCTGGCCGGATACGGTAAGGTTAGTGGCACGACCAAAAAAGTCTTGTTTAAAATCTATTTCGCCGGTTTCGGTTTTTGGCGGGTTAGCCAGATCAAAGTTGGTTACATGGAAAGTTTCGCCGGCACCCTCTGCATCACTCGCGGTAATAATAGGGGTATGCAGGTAAACAAAACCACGTTCCTGGAAAAAGGTATGTATAGCGAACGATAGCGTATTACGAACCCTGAATATAGCCCCGAATGTATTGGTGCGGAAACGCAGGTGCGCTATCTCGCGTAAAAATTCAAGGCTATGTTTTTTGGGTTGTAAAGGGTATTTCTCGGGGTCGCTATCGCCCAGTATTTCTATGTGGGTTGCTTTAACATCAACACTTTGGCCTTTACCTAACGAGGCAACAAGCCTGCCGCTAACACTAAGGGCAGCACCGGTGGTAATGCGTTTTAATAAAGCGGGATCGGTGTTCTCAAAATCAACAACAATTTGCAGGTTGTTATTGGTTGAGCCATCATTTAAAGCAATAAACTGATTGTTACGGAAGGTGCGTACCCATCCTTTAACAGTTACATCAATATCGGTTTT
>NZ_JAQBOI010000255.1 GCF_028288105.1 Mucilaginibacter sp.
TACTATCGGTTGGTTGTTGAACAAGCATTTGGGGTACGTGCAATGTAATTTTTATTAGCACTGCAAAACTAAAGGTTTTTTTCCTTGTGGCAAAGTTTAGTTAGTGATGAAGGAGTAAAGAACAAAAGATGAAGGATAGGTGACGAGTGATATTTGCAAAAAGTGTGGAGTTAAATGATAAATGGCACAATTACATTTATTGGGCGTTGCCTTCGGCCGGGCTATGCGCTTATACTGCACGGGCCTTAGCCGCAAGGCCGGTATCCGCTCCTATCTCTAACGCGGTTGCCTTACACGGTCGTTGCTTCGCTGGTCGGGGTGAGTTAAATAGGAATTGACAATTCTCCGACTTGAATTATATATTTCATTACCTTACTTTTGACACAACACATGAAAGACCTCGCATACCTTAATAAATTCTTTTATAAATACCGCTGGCGCCTGGTTCCGGGTGTGCTGTTTGTTATTATATCAAACATTTTTGGTGTGCTGCCAGCCCAGGTTATCCGCGTAGCGTTTGATCTGGTTACCGAAAATATTGGAGTTTACCAGCTATTTGATGGTTTTAACAGGCAGGATGTTATTTATGACATATTTGGGTCGAGCTTGTTTTTATTTGGCATTTTGGTATTGATACTGGCCTTATTAAGGGGTTTATTCCTGTTCTTTATGCGGCAAACCATTATCCTGATGTCGCGGCATATTGAGTATGACCTTAAGAATGAAATATATGCCCATTACCAGGTTTTGTCCCTTGCCTTTTACCGCCGCCACAATACCGGCGACCTGATGAACCGCGTTACCGAAGATGTAAGCCGTGTGCGCATGTATCTTGGGCCGGGAATAATGTATACCATTAATACAGTTATCCTGTTTATGCTGGTAATATATGCCATGCTTACTGTGAATGTAAGGCTGGCTATATTCTCGGTACTTCCGCTACCTATTTTAGCGGTTATTATATTTTATGTAAATACCGTAATAGAGTACCGCAGTGAGCAGATCCAGCAACGTTTATCAGGATTGTCCAGCTTTGTGCAGGAGAACTTTTCGGGCATAAGGGTTATTAAATCATACGTACGTGAAGGTTTTGTGCGCCAAAAATTTGCCGAAGAAAGCGAAGATTATAAAACGCAAAGTATGGCCATGGCAAAAGTACAGGCCTTGTTTTTCCCGTCAATGTTGCTGCTGATAGGTTTAAGCAACGTTATTACCATATACATAGGTGGTGTTGAAGTAATGAAAGGCAATATTACTGCGGGTAACATTGCCGAGTTTATTGTGTACTTAAACATGCTTGCCTTCCCGGTTATATCGTTAGGCTGGGTAACTTCGCTGATACAGCGTGCAGCCGCTTCTCAAAAACGCATTAACGAATTTTTACATGAACAGCCAGAGATAAAATCGCCAAAGGCTGTAGCACACACACTTGCAGGCAAAATAGAATTCAGGAATGTATCATTTAACTATCCTGATACAGGTATTACCGCTTTAAAACAGGTTTCGTTTACAGTAAACCCCGGCGAAATGGTGGCTATAATAGGGCGAACAGGTTCGGGGAAATCAACCCTCGCTAATTTAATTATGCGGATGTATGATACCACCGGCGGGCAAATATTGATAGACGATAAACCCCTTACCCAGTTAAACCTTGATAATTACCGTTCGCAAATAGGCTTTGTTCCGCAGGAGGTTTTCCTGTTCTCGGATATCATATCGCATAACATTGCCTTTAGTGCCGATAAACTTGATATGCCTCGCGTAGAACAAGCCGCTAAAGATGCCGCGGTTTATAATAATATTATAGAATTAGAGCACGGTTTTGAAACGCTGATAGGCGAGCGTGGCGTAACCCTATCCGGCGGACAAAAGCAACGGGTAAGCATTGCACGTGCCATTGTAAAACAACCGCAGGTACTCATTTTTGACGATTGTTTATCAGCAGTGGATACCCGTACCGAAGAAGAGATATTAAATAACCTGGGGCGTATTATGCAGGACAAAACCAGCATCATTATATCGCACCGAATATCAACCATTAAAAACGCCGATAATATTTTGGTGCTTGACAATGGCGAAATAGTTGAACAGGGTACCCACATCCAACTAATGGATCTCAAAGGCTCTTATTTTGAGCTGTACGAAAAACAACTGCTCGAAGAGGAAGAACAGGCTTAAAACGCAACTCTATACCCCCATAAGGCGTAAAAGCTTCAATAAGTGCTTAATTATTGCTTAATTAAATACTTGCAATTGAATTTTTATATATATTTAAGCCACCAAAACTATTACAATAAAAAATTTATGGGAGATTTTGACAACAGAGAGCGCGAAGAGGTTTACTCGAAGAAGGTGAGGGCCGGGAAGAGGACTTATTTTTTTGATGTAAAAGCAACCAGGTCTAACGATTATTATGTGACTATCACTGAAAGTAAAAAACGTTTAGAGGATGGGGTTTTTATCAAACACAAGATCTTTTTATACAAAGAGGATTTTGAAAAGTTCGCTGAAGGGTTAAAGGATACCGTAGATTATATAAAAGAGCACCAGGAAGTTGTTGAGAAACGTTATGAGTTTAGCGACAACACCGAAGTGGCAAAAGCAGATGAAGATTTCTCTTTCTAAATATTAGAACTAAACTAACCTAAATTATACTAAAATACCCGCTCAAAAGGCGGGTATTTTGTTTTCATGCTTTCTGTGAGAATTACCTTCCCATCATTCCGGCTGCGCCACCAATAATTGCAAAAACAATTATTAGTGCATAAAGCCCCATAATAACTATTGTGCTTATTCCCCAAAGTTTAAAGAACGATTTTAACTTGCTCAGGGCAAGGGTTATTTCTTCAGTATTGCTAAATACTATCCCTTTTTTAATGCGATTGCCAAATTGGTATATATAAAGCGAGAAGAAAAAATAAAATACAGCGATTAACCCATATACAACGGTTAGCATTCCACCCATGGCAGCTGGATTCATTCCAGAGTTATTTGGTTGAAATTGTGATATGGCTGATAGAATGGTGCCTATAAACAAGGCTATTAACAAAATTAAGCCTGACAATATAAATCCGATGATGCCTAAAAAATAAGCCCACTCACCCGCTTTTTGTAAATAATATTGTGCTTCTTCGGTTAAAATTAGTTGCGGCTCAAGAGCAGCCGGTTGTACTGGAGTTTCGTCGATTTCCATTGTGTTGATTAAGGTTTAAATTCTTTTAAAGATATAAATATTATTAAAACCTAATCAATAAAAACTTACAGCAGTATGCCTTTCATAAACATTACCGCTACGCTAAAATAAATAATAAGCCCGGTAACATCAACCAGCGTTGCTACAAACGGGGCCGATGAAGTGGCAGGGTCGGCGCCTAATTTTTTCAACAATAGCGGCAACATTGAACCCGCCAACGATCCCCAAAGCACTACTCCTATCAGCGAAAAGCCTATTGTTGCGCCAACCAGCATCCAATGTGGCCCATACAGGGAACTGAACATACTAAAGGCAGCTATCCTTAAAAAGCCAATAATTCCTAATGTTATTCCCAACATTAAACCAGAGATGATCTCGCGGCGCATTACTCGCCACCAATCGGCAATGGTAACCTCGCCCAATGCCATTGCCTGGATAATAAGGGTTGAAGCCTGCGAACCGCTATTACCACCGCTTGATATGATCAAGGGGATAAATAGTGCCAGCACCACAGCTTTTTCTATGGCGTGCTCAAAAAAACCCATTGCTGTAGCCGTAAGCATTTCGCCCAAAAATAAAATAACCAACCAGCCAACACGTTTTTTCACCAGGCGGAACAGGTTTATATCTAAATAAGGTTCGT
>NZ_JAQBOI010000133.1 GCF_028288105.1 Mucilaginibacter sp.
CAAAGCAGCGTTTTTACAAACAAATTACCTTTACTTTTTTATATTGCGGCCTAAAGGCTTTACACAATGCATAGAGGCGGTTTTCTTAAAGTATTCCTCATTATGTCAGCAATTTCCCTGCTGATGGACTGGTACGTTTTTATGGGGTTGCGCACCTTTACTGCCGACTGGCGGTCCCGCCTCTTGCGACTTATAGTTACATGGGGTTTCCTGCTGGTATCGGTAGGGGTGACTGCGCTATTTTTATTTGGCTTGAGTAGCTTAAGTACAGCCAGGGGTATGACACCTTTTCATGAATGGATGCTGAGCTTGTTCCTTACCTTTTTGGTAACTAAATTATTCTTTGTAATTGTGCTTTCGCTGGGCGATTTAGGGCGTTTTTTATACGGAATTATACGTTCTGTAGCTGATGAAAAAACCGGTGAGGCCTTCTTTCCGTCGCGCCGTAAGTTTATTACCGAGATAGCTATATTGATAGCAGCTATACCTTTTACTTCGTTTTTTTACGCGATGTTTCGCGGCAAGTATGATTATAAGGTACACAGGCAAACCATATATTATGATGAACTGCCGGATGCTTTTGATGGGTTTACTATTACGCAACTATCAGATATTCACTCAGGTAGCTTCGATAATGTGAAAGCCGTACAGCGTGGCATAGATTTGGCCATAGCCCAAAAATCTGATCTGTTTGTCTTCACCGGTGATCTGGTTAACAACGCCGCCTGGGAAATTGAACAATACATAGACCGTTTTGGGAAGATAAAAGCGCCATTTGGCCAGTTCTCTATTTTAGGTAATCACGATTATGGCGATTACATCAAATGGGATAGTGAGCAGGAGAAACAGGCCAACCTTGCAAAGCTAAAACAGCATCACGCCGCCCTTGGTTACCGCCTGTTGCTAAATGAAAATGTTGTGCTGGAAAAAGGCGGACAAAAAATATCCCTGATAGGTGTAGAAAACTGGGGCAAAGGTTTTATCCAATTAGGCGACCTTGACCGGGCTATGCAAGGTGTTGATAAAGATGCTTTTAAGGTGCTTTTATCGCACGACCCAAGCCATTGGGAAGAGAAGGTACGTTACTATCCTACCGATATACATTTAACATTAGCAGGCCACACACACGGGGCACAGTTTGGTATTGAAGCCGCTGGTTTACGTTGGAGCCCTGTTAAATACCAGTATATTGACTGGGCCGGCCTGGCTAATCATAAAAATCGCTATCTGTATGTAAACCGTGGTTTCGGCTTTCTGGCGTTCTCAGGAAGGCTTGGCATTTGGCCGGAAATAACGGTTATAACATTGAAAAAGAGGACTTAACTATATCATAGTTAACTTAACCACTTCCCAAACTCGTAAAACTTTTTAATGCTGATGCCAATTTTGCTGCCCACAGGATGTTTATGGCGGGCATAGTTAATAACACGCAGGGAAACCTCCTCGCGTTCGATGATCAGTTCTTCAAAAAAGCCTTTAAAAAGCACTTGCTTTACCATCCATTTTGGTGCTATCCCAAGGGGGGAAATACTGATGTGTTCAGCATAAATAACTACTGTGCCGCGTTTTGATTTGATGCCGCAAACTTTGGCTTGGGCAGTAGTAAGCTCGCTGCAGCTAACCAATATTTTAGCAGTGTAAAGTAATTTGGGGTTATGGTAAAGCTCCTCGGGCGAACCATATTCTACAATTTCGCCTTCTTTAATAACAATAAGCTCGTCGGCCATGGATAGCAGTTCGGCAGGGTCATGTGATACCAGTATAACCGTAACGCCCCATTCTTTAACTATCTGCCGAATATCATGCTGCAGGCTTTCGCGGTAGGCTGCATCAACCTGGTTAAACGGCTCGTCAAGCATCAACACCTCGGGGCGGTTTATCAGGGCTTTGGCAATGGTAACACGTTGCTTTTCGCCACCGCTTAGCTTACCAAAGGGCTGATCGCGCAGGTCATAAATACCCAGCAGGTTTAAAGCTTGTGTGGTTTTCTGAATTTTATAATTGGCATCTTCGGTAGGCAGGCCCTTGCCTACGTTTTCCCAAACATTTGCGCCCATATCCATATCGGTATTGTCCTGGCTTACCATAGTAATTACCGTGTGGGCGGCAGTAATGTGTGCAGTGCGAACAGGCAGGGGCTGGCCGTGAAAAAACACATCTCCCGAGTCTGGCTTCATAGTGCCCGATAGCAGTTTAAGCAAGGTTGTTTTACCGCTGCCGCTTTCGCCAACAATAGCAGTTATTTTGCCCTGCGGTATAAAAACGGTGATATTATTAACGCCTGAAGACTTATCGCCAAAAAAATTTTTGGTAACCGATATGGTTTCCAGTATCAGATCATCTTTCATTTTTAACCAGGGGATAGCTTAATGTATAACTTGTATCAAACCTAATCTATAAAATGGTATCGACCAAAAAAAAGTAAAATGTGATAATTCTGCTCCTGGCAAACAATTAAGGCCAAACTAACATTCCACTAATGACTAATAACCAAAATCATGAACAAAACTATCGGAATAGTACTCATTATTATCGGCGCGGTAATGCTGATATGGACAGGGTTTACTTACACCAAGAAAGAAAAAATTGTTGATGCCGGGCCAGTACAAATATCTGCCGACAGACAAAAAACGGTTAACTGGCCGCCATATTTGGGTGGTATACTACTGTTAGGCGGGATTGTTATTGTTGTTACTTCAAAAAAATAATAAAACAGGCTGTATATTAGCTGTTATGGAACCTCGCTTTTTTAATACGCCGGCTGATTTTCGTGCATGGCTGCAGCAACATGCCCATAGAGAAACGGAATTGCTGGTTGGGTTTTATAAGATAGGAAGTGGCAAACCAAGCATTACCTGGTCACAATCTGTAGACGAAGCACTATGCTTTGGCTGGATAGATGGTGTGCGCAAATCAATCGACGAAGAAAGCTACACTATCCGCTTTACACCGCGTAAGGCCACCAGTATATGGAGCGCCGTTAATATCAAGAAAATAGCCGAACTTACCGAAAAGGGTTTAATGCAACCTGCCGGGATCGCTGCCTATGCCAAACGACAGGAAAGCAGATCGGCCATATACAGCTTCGAGAACGAAGCGAAAGAATTAAAACCCGAATATGAACGGCAGTTAAAAGCTAATAAGAAGGCCTGGGAGTTTTTTGAATCGCAGGCGCCGTGGTATAAGAAAGTTTCTATACATAGAATAATGACCGCCAAGCAGGAAAAAAC
>NZ_JAQBOI010000319.1 GCF_028288105.1 Mucilaginibacter sp.
TTGCCGGTAAGCTTGCCGCTTTCCTGCAGTTTAAGGGCTGCAATATGCGCATCGGCCAGGTCAACCACGTGGATATAATCGCGGATACAGCTGCCATCCGGGGTATCATAATCATCCCCGAAAACGGTTATTGGCCCGCGTTTGCCTATAGCACTTTGGGTTACAAAAGGCACCAGATTTTGCGGCACCCCAGCAGGCAGTTCACCTATCAAGGCAGTTTCGTGCGCGCCTACCGGGTTAAAGTAGCGCAGGGAAATTATCTGTTTTGTTTTATCTGCTTTAGCAACATCCTGCAAAATTTCTTCGGCTATTTGTTTAGTATTACCATAAGGCGATTCGGCGGTTTTAACCGGGGCCGCTTCACTAACAGGCAACACATCCGGCTGGCCGTAAACCGTGCATGATGATGAGAACACCATGTTTAACTTACGCCCTTCAAATGCTTTAAGAATACTGAAGAGCGAATTAAAGTTGTTCCTGTAGTACTTCAGCGGCTCATTTACCGATTCGCCAACCGCTTTATGGGCCGCGAAATGGATAACACCTTCTAAACCTTTTTCACTATTAATTAAGGCGGCGGTTTTTGCTTCGTCGCACAGGTCGATGTTATGAAAAACCGGCCTTGTGCCCGTAATTTTCTCTATCTGGTCAAGTATCCCTAACCTGGAATTATCCAGGTTATCAACTATTATGGGCTCGTAGTTTGCGCGCAGCAATGCCACTACCGTGTGGGAACCTATATAACCAAGTCCACCGGTCACTAATATTTTTGTTTTCATGTGCCTGTTTCTTAGAACCCGCTATCGTCTAACGCGAAGGTGTTCTTACGCTGTTTCCATTTACCTTTTGTAAAATCAGGGAATTTTTGCGGGGTATTACCCTCTGCAATTGATTTTTCTGATAGTGGTGTTATCACGCTCATAGTTAATGAATCGTACACGTCAATTGGGGTTTGCTTTTTCTGTTTAACAGCTTCTATAAACCCGTTAAATACAAACCAATCCATACCACCGTGGCCTGCGCCTTCTGCGAATTTTTCAAACTTTTTCCAAAGCGGGTGGTCGTATTTCTCGAACCATACACTTGCTTTATCCCATTCGTCGTATTTGGCAGTTTTACCCTCAATATAAACTGATTCGTTCACATCCATCCAGATACCTTCGGTACCCTGTACCCTAAAACCTAATGAATATGGGCGCGGCAAGTGGGTATCATGGTAAAGCGTAACAGTTTCGCCATTGGCACAATTGATCATAGTGGTAGTTACGTCACCATTTTTAAACTTGATCTTAGCGTTTTTATTTCCGGGAGATACTTTGTTAACGTAAGCATTTAACCCGCGTGATTTTGATGAGAACGATACCAGGTTGGTAAAGCTATTACCACGGTTAATATCAATATAATTCATTACCGGGCCCGCACCGTGTGTTGGGTAAATATCGCCATCGCGGTCAACATTCCATTGGGTTCTCCATTGCGCTTCGCCCACGGTATTGGGGCCAAACTCACCGCCCTTGCCATCAAAGCTTTTGCCATCGTTAAATAAAATATTACGCAAATCGTGTTGATAACCACCTTCCAAGTGAATCAGTTCGCCAAAAACGTTTTGTCTTGCCATGTTTAAAGCGGCCAGCACATCGCGGCGATAGCAAACATTTTCCAGCGTCATGTAAGGCATTTTAGTTTCTTCATGAACGTTCAGAATATCCCAGTGGTCTTGTTCGCTTATACCGGCAATTACCTCGCAGCCAACATATTTACCGGCACGCATAGCATCAATAGCCTGGCTTTTGTGGAACTGCCAAGGGGTAGCAATTATAACCCCATCAATATCTTTACGCTCCAATAGCTTTTTGTAAGCGTCCAACCCACCGGTGTATTCTGCAGGCAGTTTCTTTTTAGCTTTTACAAATTGCGCGCGGCAATATTTTAACGAGCTTTCCTGTATGTCGCAAATAGCAACGATCTCTACATCATCGCGAAGCAAACCCTCACCGATGTGGCTACGGCCACGTAGCCCTACACCTATATAACCCAGCCTTACCTTATCTGCATTTTTTGCGAATAATAACCCTGAAGGCAAAATTGTTAAACCAGCCAATCCAACGGCGGTGTTCCTAACAAATTCTCTGCGATCCATAATTTTTAGTTTTAGTTTTTATTTTATGATGATTGTAATGTTTCTTTGTTAAAATTTGACTTTCCTACCTTATGCCCGCTAATAGCGTAATATAAAATAATAAGATAAGCCGGTATAAGTATTATATAACCGTGGCTTGGGTTTAACGCCTGTGCCAATGCACCATATGCCAAAGGCACAATTGCGCCCCCCGCTATACCCATTATTAATAATGATGAACCAATTTTAGTAAACCTGCCCAAACCAGCTAATGCCATGGGCCATATTGCCGGCCAAACCAGTGAATTTGCCAGGCCTAACAATGCTACTGCAGCTACCGAAACATACCCGGTTGTGAGTATCGCTACCGCGGATAAAATTAATCCCAATACAGAAGATATCTTCATGGCCTTTTCCTGACTCAGATATTTGGGGATAAAAAGTATACCCGCCCCATAACCAATAAGCATGCAAAACAGCGTACACGTGGTGAAAAATTTGGCTGTATCCAATGGTATCCCTTGTGTACTGCCGTAGTTAATAATGGTATCGCCGGCAATAACTTCTACACCTACATAACAAAACAGGGTTAAAACGCCCAGTAATAAATGTGGGAACTGCAGGATGCTTGTTTTA
>NZ_JAQBOI010000321.1 GCF_028288105.1 Mucilaginibacter sp.
TGAGGAAGCATCCAAATTTGAAATTTATAGGTGCGCATTTAGGAAGTTTAGAGTGGAGCCTTGATGAACTGGCAAAGCGACTGGATAAGTACCCTAATATGAGCGTTGATCTGTCGCGAATGTCTAATTTGCAATTGCATGCATTAAACAACTGGCAAAAAACACACAATTTTTTTGTTAAATATCAGGACAGATTGGTTTATGGAACAGACAGGGCGGTTAACGCATCTTCAAATAAAGAAGAATTAGAAAAAGATATTCATGCTGATTGGATTAGTGACTGGAAATTTTATGTAACCAATGATACTATCACCTTAAAAGGGTTTGGAAAGCTTAAAGGATTAAAATTACCAAAGAGGGTTATTGATAAGATCTATTTTACGAACGCCCAAAAATGGCTTGAGGGTAAATAGGATGAATTTAGGTTATTAAAAAAAACTTAAAGCCGTAAAGTAAGGAGGTTAGTATTGTCAGCAATTGTTCAAAAGAATAACTGCTTTGCTTTTTACATCAAAATAATACCTACACTTGTTAATACTTGTTTAAACATCAATTTAAAAGTGCAACATGGAAATAGGGATAGACAGCTTCGCCGCGGCGATGTTCAATGATAAGGCCACAAAAAATGCCGATATAATAAGCAACTTGCTGGAACGAATTGAATACGCGGATAAGGCGGGGCTGGATGTGTTCGGCATAGGTGAGCATCACCGGAAAGAATTTTTAGACTCGTCACCAACTATGATACTTGCAGCCGCGGCGGCGCGTACCAAGCGTATCCGCTTAACCAGTGCAGTAACCGTTATCAGCGCGGCCGACCCGGTAAGAGTATTCCAAAACTTCGCCACTTTAGATCTTATCTCTAATGGGCGTGCAGAAATTGTAGCTGGGCGTGGCTCGTTTGTAGAGGCATATCCGCTTTTTGGTTATAAACTGGAAGACTACGATTCCCTTTTCGCCGAAAAGCTTGACCTGTTATTAAAGATCAGAGATAATGAAACCATTACCTGGTCGGGCAAGTTTCGCGCGCCACTCCATAGTCAATCCATTTATCCTCGGCCGGTTCAATCGTCAATGCCTATCTGGTTAGGTGTTGGTGGTACTCCGCAATCATTTGTTAGGGCCGGCATTTTAGGGCTTCCTTTAATGGTTGCTATTATTGGCGGCGAAACGCATCGCTTTAGGCCACTGATAGATCTTTATCGTGAAGCCGGCGAAAAAGCCGGACACTCTCCTGATCGGTTAAAAGTTGGTTTGCATTCCATTGGTTATGTAGGGAACACAACAAAAGAGGCTACCAATGATTTTTATCCCGGATACGCAGAGGTATTTACCAAAATAGGAAGGGAACGTGGATGGCCGCCCGTTACCCGTACGCAATATGATGCACAAACCGGCCCCACAGGCGCGCTATTAATAGGTGGTCCGGAAGAAGTAGCTGAAAAAATAGTTCGTCATAGTGAGGCTTTAGGCGGAGTTTCCAGGGTTACATTTCAAATGGACCAGGCTGCGCTTCCGCAGGATAAGTTATTGCAATCTATTGAACTAATTGGCAAACGTTTAATCCCGTTGGTTAATCAGCATACTAAATAGACCGATTTATAATCTAAAAAGTGAATCAATAATATTTGGTGAAATAATACACCAAACTGCAAGCCTGTGTCAAAAAAATCAGCCGGTTATTGCCAAATCATACAGGGATGAAACCGATACAAAAGGCGGCATTATTATCTTCTTAATTATAAATTAATCACAATAAAGTGTGACGCAAGAAACTCATTGTTGCATTTTATTGTGCAACTTATTGGGTAACAGAAGTATTCATTAAGCATTTATCTTTATTCAACTTTAGTTGGAAGCTGGGCATTCTCTACCGATCGCCAAAATCGTCGACCCATGAAACGATTAGCCGCAATTAAAGCCAAGCAAATAATGGAAATAAAGCTATGTCAATTCGACTATACATCGAAACTGAAACTTGGGAAAGTTATGGGGTTTTTTACCGAGGGTATGGTTTACAGGAATTACTTGGCTTATAGTGCTTGTTTAATTCTATTTATCAGGCCTCTTTTCATTAAGAACACTCTTTAAAACATAACGATTTAAATATAAATAATGACTATAATTCATTTGTTAATTGGTTTAGGAAGTGGCGGAGCCGAGCATTTTGTTTTGGAATTAGCCAAACAAAATAAGCTTCAGGGCTATAAAGTATATGTTATAAGTATAAGTAGTATTGATAGGATAAAACAGAAATTTATTGATAGTGGAATTACGACAATATCATTGGGTGTTAATAAACCTACGCAGGTTATAGCTGGTCTTAAAAAATTATTAGCTATTGTAAATGATAATGAAGAGGTATTAATTCACGCACACATGTTCCATGCAGCAATGTTTGGTTGTTTTATAAAACTTTTAAAACCTTCGGTGCCATTGATCTTTACTTTGAATAATAATTATGTAAAGCATTGGTATCGTAGGGTTATATTTTTCTTAACCAGGCCTTTAAGAAATGCCGATATAATTCTTTCAGAAAATTCAAGGCAATGGTATCAAAAATCTGATTCCGTGGTTATCTCCAATGGAATTGATATTTCCAGGTTTCAGCTGCCGCACAATCCTCCGGAATTATTTACAATTTTGGTTGTTGGCCGTTTGGAAGAGCAGAAAAATCCATTCTATTTTGTTGATCTGGTGCTGCTTCTTAAAGAAAAGTACTCTTTCAAAATTAATATTGTTGGTGAAGGGGTTTTAAAAGATCAGCTTATAAAGAAGATAGCCGAAAATAAGATCGAAGATTATTTTAATTTCATGGGATACAGGAAGGATATACCTGAACTGCTTTCGCAATCGCACTGTTTTATAATGCCATCCTTATGGGAAGGAATGCCTGTAGCATTGTTGGAAGCAGGTGCTGCGGGTGTCCCTGTTATTGCAACACCGGTAGGAAGCATCCCAGCGATACTAAATAATGAAAATGGCTATGTTGCAGATATAAGCACTTTTCACTTGGCAGTACAAAACGTGATAGATAATTATACGGAAGCCCTAAATAAAGCTTTGGTATTGAAGAAAGCAGTAGAAGGCAATTACGATATTTATAGTAACTCGTTAAGGCATATTGAACTTTACCAGAAAGTATTGAAGAAAGTTATATTTTGAAAAAAACCAAGGGTGGCTTAACGATGCCGGGCATTTAAGTCGCTGCTACGAAGAAAGGAAATAACCATTAAACTTTTTATCTTCACATTAGTTAGGGCTGGGCGTTTTGTGATGATCGCCACAACATACCCAGCAAAGGTTAATCATATTAAACAAGAAATTAATGGAACATAAAGCAAGATCTATCCGACCATTTATAGGAGCTGAAAATTTTGAACTTTCGAGAAATTTTTATCGGGACCTGGGGTTTCAGGAAAAGGTTTTGTCTTATAACATGTCATACTTTCAAACGGATGGTTTAGGGTTTTATTTACAAGATGCGTATGTTAAGGATTGGATAGACAACACAATGATTTTTTTAGAAGTTGAAGATGTTGCCCGGCATTGGAACGAGCTTTTAGCTTTAGATCTTACAACTAAATATAAAGGTGTAAAATTAACTCCAATTAGAGTAAATGACTGGGGGAGAGAATGTTTTGTTCACGACCCATCCGGAATCCTCTGGCATTTTGGAGAATTTTACAAATAGTTAAATTATTCAGTCAAATAAAATATTGTTGCATACTTAGCAATATTATCTGCCTCAGGTATCTTACGTTAAATATGCTACACTTACCAATTAAACACTTACCAATTAAAAGGTATTAATAAGTAAGATAGTCTTAACTCATTCCAATCCCAAGGGCTGTTGTTTGCTCTATATTAACTATTTTTTTATTTGAAAAATATTATTATTATCTTCATATACACGAGCCCCTTATCACACACCAATTAAACCACACCACCCCTTAACGTCTATTTAGGGATTATTTTTTACACAATAATTTTTTGTACCATGGCAGAATTTAAGATAGCGGAAAAAATAACCGGGCGTAACGAGGGCGGTTATGCAAATAACCCATCAGACAGGGGTGGGGAAACATATGCCGGCATTGCCAGAAACTTTTGGCCAAACTGGAAGGGGTGGGAGTTTATTGATAAATATAAAAATCAATATCCGGGACAATCAGTTGAAATTAAAAATAAATTCACTTTAGCTGGTTGGATCAATGCCTCTGCCCGGGTTGCTACAGAGCCGGTCAATGACCTTATCTCGCAATTTTATAAACAAAACTTTTGGAATGTAAATCAGTTAGATTTTATAGACGACCAGCAGTTAGCAAATAGTGTTTATGACTTTGGTGTTAATTCTGGTACCGGCACAGCGGCCAAAAGGTTACAAGATGCTTATAATGATATTAGACCGGATGGAACCCCGGCTTTGGTTAACGACGGAGATATTGGTAAAAAATCTCTTGCTGCTATAAATTCAACTCCTCCTGAAGCTATTTATAAAAGATATAACCAATTAAGGGGGGATTATTACCATTCATTAGCAACGGGTTCACAAAAGCAATTTTTAGCAAGCTGGTTAAGCAGACTTAAACCTTATCAGGCATAATTCATAGGGCCAAACAATATAGCCAGATACCGAAACAATTACTCATAACAGATTGATTAGTCATTCAATATATTAATCATCATTTAATGATGAGGTAATTTGTAGCGCCTTTTTGAAAACTGACCTCCGTGATGATGGAAGACTTTGGTGGCATTATTGTTACATTCAATCTTAAAAAAACACTACCACTTTTGTATAATTTCATCGATATTTGGTTTAGTCGGCTAACCACTGCTGTCAACCAAATACCTATTTTTCAGAAAAATATAATGATGAAAGCCTGCCGGATGGACAGCGCTACAATTTCAAATAAACAAGCTAAACTAAAAACCTTTTTTAAACAGCATGGAAAAATCACGCCGTACTTTTATCAAGCAAACCGCATTGGCCAGTGCCGGTGTATTGCTTACTAAAACCAGTTGGAGTAGCGCTAAGAGTTATAAACGTATTATTGGAGCTAACGATCGTGTACGGGTTGGTGTTGTAGGCTTTTCAGATAGGCACAAAAGTTCTCATATTCCGAGTTTTATGAACCATTGCAAGGAACTTAATTTTGAGGTAGTGGGTGTATCAGATATCTGGAAACAACGAAGGGAAGAAGGTGCTGCTGTTTGGAAAGAGAAGATGCAGAATGAGGTAAAGGCCTACCGCAACAATGAGGAATTATACGATAGCAAAACTATTGATGCGGTATTTATCAGCACGGCTGATTTCCAGCATGCCCGTCATGCCATTGAAGCTGTAAAAGCAGGATGTGATGCCTATGTAGAAAAACCTTTTGCTGAAACCATGGAAGATAACCGTGCTGCACTGAAGGCCATCAAGGAAACAGGCAAAATTGTTCAGATAGGCTCACAGCGCAGGAGCGGGGCCAATTACCATGCCGCTAATGATTTTATCCGCTCGGGTAAATTTGGCCCTATCACTATGGTTGAATTAACCTGGAATGTTAACCAACCGGGGCGCTGGCGCAGACCGGAACTGTTAGGCCAGTTAAAAGAAGCGGATACCGACTGGAAACGGTTTATCATGAACCGCCCGTATGAAGCATTTGATCCCAGAAAATATTTAGAGTTCCGCTTGTTCTGGCCATATTCATCGGGGCTGGCCGGCCAGTGGATGAGCCATCAGATTGATACTGTACACTGGTTTAGCGGTCTTAAACACCCGCGCAGTGTAGTGGCTAATGGCGGTATTTATAAATGGAAAGATGGCCGTAGAAACTGGGATACCATTTCAGCCGCTTTTGATTATGGCCCGCTTGATAATTTGTCAACAGGCTTCCAGGTAACCTTTGGCTCGCGTATGCATAATGGAGAAGAGCATCCGGCCGAGATCTATTATTCAAACGGTGGTGAATTAAACCTGAACACTAACAAAGTTTCTCCGGAAGGGGGGTTAACAGAAAAAATGGCTGCTGCCATGAATATGCAGGCCAATTTATTACCGGAAATAAGCCTGGCAAATACCGAAAAGGTAGTAGCCTCAGCTAATACAGGCGGCGATGTATTAACATCAAACCACGTACGTAACTGGATGGAATGCGTACGCAGCCGTAAAGAGCCAAATGCACCAGTGGAGGCGGGATATAGTCATTCTATAGCTAATATCATGACTAATGCTGCTGTGCATACCGGTTATAAGGCCACATTTGATGAGAAGACACAGGAAGTAATGGCAAATGGCAAAATATTTAAATTCTAATTATAATGATCAGATTTAAAACTTTGAGTTTTGTTATAGCCATGGTGGCCTTAACTCCGGCGGTATTTGCCCAAAAGGCACAACCGGTTACGGTGCAGAAATCGGAAAATGAAAATAAGGTGGATATTTCTATCGGCGGCAGGCTGTTTACCAGTTTCCTGTATCCCGATACATTGGAAAAGCCGGTATTATATCCGCTGCACGCTGCTAATGGAACTATTGTTACCCGTAGTTTCCCGCTCTCCCCAAGGGAAGGAGACCCAACCGATCACCCGCATCATATTGGGGTTTGGTTTAATTTTGAAAATTTGAACGGATTAGATTTCTGGAATAATTCTTATGCTATCCCTGCAAATAAGAAGAATTTTTATGGTTGGGTGCGTACTGATCGCATCCTGGAGGCAAAAAGTGGTAATACCGGTGTATTAACCTATCATGCTAACTGGACCAATCAGCAAAAAGATGTTATTGTGGAAGAAACAACCCGTTATGAATTCAGCGGTAACGAAAACCAGCGTATAATTGATCGTTTTACTACTTTAAAAGCAGATAAGGACGCTTTTTTTAAAGATGCAAAAGATGGAATGCTGGGGCTGCGATTAGCTCATGAACTGCAGATGCCCGATGCTAAAGATCAGAAGTTTACTGATGATAAAGGTAATGTAACCGTGGTGAAAGGTGGTACCGATCATGTGGCCAATGGTAATTATATAACCAGTGCCGGTAAAACAGGAGACGATGCCTGGAGCAGCAGGGGGGTATGGTGCAAAGTTTTTGGTAAAATGGGTACCGATTCGGTAAGCATTGCTATAATAGATCATCCTAAAAACCCCAATTATCCAACTTTTTGGCATGCCCGCGGATATGGTTTATTTGCTGCTAACCCACTTGGCGAGAAGATTTTTACCAATGGTAAATCTGAGAAAATGCTGACCCTTAAAAAGGGAGAATCGGTAACTTTCCGGTATCGTATTGTCATTAACAACGGCAGCCAAACTAACAGCGCAGCGCAACTCAATACCCTTGCGGGAAGTTTTGGTAAAAAGTAAGCTGAAATAACTGAGCTTTATAATAAAAATGGAAGTTATCCGTTCGGTCTTCGACTATACCATATGCAGATCTCCAGGAGCAAAAAAGAGGGCATCCTGAAAGCTTTACATACCATCAAAAATAAAACCTTATCGCCATGAAATATTTATTGTTCTCCTTACTGTCCTTCTATGGCACACTCTTGTATGCGCAAAATCCTGCCCAAATTACCATAGAGGATAAAAAGATGGATACCTACCTCGGTGCCCGTAAACCGGCCACCCTTACCGTTCAGCTGAAAAACCTGCCGGAAGGCAGCAAAAAAGTCGACATCAAATATATCCTTGTACAGTTCGGAACAGGGTTTCAAACCACCAAATATGCAGAGACGGATGCTGGCGGAATGGCGAAGCTTGTTCTTGATGGAAATCTACCTTATCAACAGATCTGGCTGAGCGTGGGCAACTATCTATACGCCGGAATATATGTCAATGAGGGATTGACTGTTAGTATAGACGCGCAAAAAACAGCGGTAAAACAAGCTTATATGATTGGCGATGGCGTCGAATACTCTGGCCGGGACGGTGAACTAAATATCGTTATGAATAAAAATGTACTGTTTAAAAAACAGGAAAGGGAAAATATATTTGAAAGACTGAGAAAATTACGTGAGTCAAGAAACAAATCTACTACAGATAGCTTTTTATCCAGGGTCGACTCCATCCGCCAGCAATTGGTACAAATCGATAACGAATTTATTGCTGGGTTTCCCAAATATAGTTGGGCTGTTAAAAATGAGACAATGTCTGAGTTGTACGGAAATCTCTGTATTTCTTATTGGGGTGATGTAATGCCGGATAAACTTTTTGCAGAAGTCAGCAATCATAAACCTTATTTCACCAGCAATAGTGGCGTTTTATTTTATGAATACCTGCACGTTTACGCCATGAACAAAAAAAGTGATCGAAGAGGAAAAGGGCTTGAAGGTACCATTGCGTTGTTCGATAGCACATTTACACCCCAGAAATCTGATGTATTAAAACTTTTTCTTTTAAAGGATGAGAACGCCACATTCACGCAGTCTTACCCATTGATCATCAATAGCATCCAAACCAAATGGTGCAAAAAAATTGCGAGAGATGAACTGACTAAAGCCAATATTATACAAAAAAATATCGACAGTCTGTTTGCCTCATCCAAAAAACTGGAGACCGCTGACATTGGCAAACCATTGGTGAAGCTGCCTTTCGAAGCTGACCTTTACCAAATAGATACGCTGAAAAATGCCAATGATTTTATTCTTAGCCTGAAATCAAAATTCGCAAATAAAGCGCTGATAATCGATTTTTGGGCAACCTGGTGTGCGCCTTGCCTATCAGATTTGCCATCGAGCAAAAGCTTACATGAGGAAAATAAAGATTTGCCTATTGAGTATATCTACCTGTGTACAACCAGTGGTTCGAATATTGATCTATGGAAAAATAAAGTCGCGGAATTACAAATTCCAGGTACACATATATTTGTCAATGAAAAAATTATTGATCAATTGAAAACTACCCTTAATGCAGGAAGCGGGTTCCCGTCTTACGTGGTGATTGATGCCAATGGGAAAGTAAATACTAAGGCCATCTCCCGAATGGAGGGGTTAAATAGAGACAGTGTAAAAAAAGCCGTGGGGCTTTAGCGGATCAAAGCGAATTAAAACCGGACTTTGAGGTGTTCAAAGTCCGGTTAATACCTTTAGCGGGTTTTCTTTTCCTGTACCGTTCAGCAGGAATATTTTCAATATTTAGAGAGCTTTTTGCGACTTATTGAACCGGTAATCCAAGATTTGAAGGTGAAAGGCTTCATAGAGTAGCTAAAAAATATTAGGCGATTGAGAATTATATCTTATAGTTTGATACCTTCGACCTGCTACTTTTCAACAAAAAAGTTGGTAAGTATGCCGTAAAATTATTACGGGCAGACAATATGGCCTCATGGTATAGTTAACACGTTACTGAAAAAGAATATAGCAATTCGTCGGATTAAAAAATGATTGCGATATCAATCTCATTCAAACGTAATGGAGACGTTCTGCGAACCCAATGCCTCTGCTAATCCCGAAGTATTATTAATACGCCCAATCCTTGATTATGAGAAGAGTTTCTTTCCCTCCCTCGCCGCTGAATAAAATAACGCCTGTAAGTCATTGATTTACAGGCGTTATTTTATGTGACTTCATTCCGTGTAACACCCGAAGTTGAAGGGCTTTATTAGTTATGGACGCGGTGGGTGCGGCGGTAATTTTATACGCGGCAATTTAATTTTTCTGTGCCGCGGTGGCGGGTGATGTATTACGACCCGCCTGCGTGGGCGCTTGTGAAAAATGTGCAATGGGTCTGGTGGTGGTGGGGGCCTCCTCTGGAAGGTTTCTGCAGGTGCCACCGGTGATACGGGAGTAGCTTCAGCAAATTGCGCGGTAGCAATAAATAGTGCCGCGGCCATATAAATTCTTATCATCTTCATGTTTTTAGTGGCAAGTATTAAAACTATAACTCAAAAGCAATCAATATGTTTAGCTTAAAAATAAAGTATTTATTTAATTACAATGGTGTACAAAAAGTCTGCGGTGTACTGCCCGGCTTCCAGCCAGCGTTCTTTTGTTTTTTTGCCTGCGCCAAAAATGGGGTTAAAATGCTTTTGCAATTCGTGCGAGTAACCTTCAAATAACTTAAAACCGTTGGCTATTTTTAAAGTATCTGCTTTTTCGTGTATAGCTAAACTGCCATACAAAGGGGTGTCTTTATGGGTTAAGGGTACCAGGCTGTCCTTACTGCCATGTACACATACAATAGGCACTTTGGCATTTTTTAACCAGTTTAAATCATATATCGCCCCCCAGTAGCTGATAACGCCGGCCACTTTGATTACTTCGGTTTGGTTTGAATTTGCCACGCCATCGGGCAGGGCGGCAAGTTTGGCAAGTTCGGCATTGGTACTATAGGCGGTTTGCAAGGCTATCATTCCACCTGCGGAGTTGCCTCCAATTATGATTTTATCCGGGTCGATATTATATTCCTTATAATTCTTTTTAAAAAATGCCACAGCGCTGCGCGCGTCCTGCACAGCATAGTAACAGCTTCTTAACAATTCATCAAAATGCAAAAAGGGATAGTGCTTACTTAACGTGTAATTGATAGACACGCAAACGTAACCGCGTTTGGCAAACGTATCGCTCCATAATTCTACACCTGCAGCATTTTTCGAACCGAATTTAAAACCTCCGCCATGTATCCAGATGATGAGTGGTCTGGCGGTAGCGTTATCTCCTTTAGGTTGGTAAAGATCAAACAAATGCGCCTTTCTCTCTTTTTCAGTATCGGCGGGACTATAAGTTAAATCGCTTGTTTTTATAACGTTATGGAAAACAAGATCTTTATATCTCACAGAAGATGAGCTTTGCGCTCGTAATGTTAATGTCGCAAACAATAGCAGGGCAGATAACAATGGTTGTTTAAACATAATACGTTATATACGTTACAACTTAGGCAAACAGATGTTTTAACCCTTAAACAAAGGTTATAATTACATTGGCACGAAAAAAGATTTTATTAGATTTGAAATCGGCTAAACAATAGGCGCATAATATGGTTATAGGACTTGGCATTGACATTATGGAAGTTGAACGGATTGAAAGCAGGATAAGCAATAATAACGGTTTCGTAGAGTTGGTTTTTTCTGACGATGAGATTGCCTATTGCGAGTCCCAAAAGAATAAATTTGAACATTATGCTGCTCGCTTTGCAGCCAAAGAAGCATTTTTTAAGGCCCTGGGTACTGGTTGGGCAGCAGGTACTTTGTTTAACGAGATAGAAGTAGTGCATACCGAAACAGGCAAGCCGCAATTTAAATTTTATGGCGATACGCTTATAACTATTAATGCTATGCAAACAGGCAACATATCGCTTTCTTTAACGCATATAAAAACTGTGGCATCTGCAGTGGTAATTATAGAAAAGTAATGGATACGATAAGCGATAAGGCAGAAGAGACTACCACCATACAGGAAACAAAATTAAAGGAATTGCTGGCCTACCTTTCAGCAAATTCTCCTTTTTATAAGCAACTATTTACAGAACACCGGGTTGATATCAACGCCATAAAATCTGTAACCGATCTGCCGCTCATCCCTGTTACTACTAAAGATGACCTGCAAAAACACAACGATGATTTTTTATGTGTGCCAGCAATTAATGTAGTGGAATACATGTCAACATCTGGGACATTGGGCAGCCCGGTAACCATTGCGCTTACCGAAAGTGACTTAGACCGGCTGGCATATAACGAATACAATTCCTTTTTATGCGCAGGCGGCACTAAACAGGATATTTACCAACTAATGCTAACACTCGACAGGCAGTTTATGGCCGGTATAGCCTATTACTCGGGCATCCGCAAATTGGGTGCCGGCATGGTGCGTTTAGGGCCGGGTGTGCCTGCTCTGCAATGGGAAACCATCAAGCGGTTAAAACCAACAACCATTGTTGCTGTACCATCCTTTATTTTAAAGCTGATACAGTTTGCGAAGGAAACTAATATAGATATTAATCAAACGTCTGTAAAAAAGGCAATATGTATTGGGGAAAATATTCGTAATACAGATTTTAGTTTTAACATATTAGGAAAAAAAATAACCGAGGCCTGGAATATACAATTGTTCTCTACCTACGCAAGTACCGAAATGCAAACTGCCTTTACAGAATGCAGTGAAGGGAAAGGAGGGCATTATAAGCCCGAATTGCTGATAGTTGAAGTGCTGGACGAAAATAACCAGCCGGTTGCTCCAAATATTCCGGGCGAGGTAACGATAACTACCCTGGGTATTGAAGGTATGCCATTGCTGCGCTATAAAACCGGCGACATATGTATGTATTTTGATGAACCGTGTGCCTGCGGCCGAACAAGCCTGAGGCTTTCATCCATCATTGGGCGTAAAAAGCAAATGATCAAATTTAAAGGCACCACACTCTACCCGCCGGCCTTGTTTGATCTGCTTAACGAGCGTGAAGAAATACTTGATTTTGTAATAGAGGTTTATTCTAACGAGATAGGGTTAGACCAGGTGGCTTTATACCTCGTACCGGCTGAGGATAGTGAGGAATGCGACCATAGGATAAGAGCTTATTTACAAGCCCGGCTAAGGGTAAGCCCACACATAAAATACGTAACGGTAGAAGAGATACAGAAAATACAATTTACCGAAGCTACCCGCAAGCCAATTAAATTTATAGATAAAAGGTTATAGCCGTTATTATACCGTTTGGTGCGGCCTTTTTGCATATATTTTATACTTTAGCTGATTATTAATCACCTTTGACAGAACAAATAATTGCCCATGATACTTGTTGGACAAACAACACTTTCTTTAAACGACTTTTCCGAACTTATTTTTAAAAATCAGCAAATTGCTTTAGACCAGGGTGCTTTAAAAAAAGTAAACGACAGTTTTGATTTTCTTAAGCAATTCTCGTCCAATAAACTTATTTACGGGATCAACACCGGTTTTGGGCCAATGGCGCAGTACAAGGTGAGCCAAGAGAATATTTTGCAATTACAATACAATCTTATCCGCAGCCACTCATCAGGCAGTGGTAAATTAATGCCCGCCCAGTTATCAAAAGCGTTAATGATAGCACGTTTAAACAGTTTTATGCAGGCTTATTCGGGCGTCCATCAGGAGGCTGTTGATCTTTTAACACAACTTATTAACCTAAATATTTGTCCTTGCATTTATGAACATGGCGGCGTTGGTGCCAGTGGCGATCTGGTGCAGCTTGCCCATTTGGGGTTGGTATTAATAGGCGAGGGCGAAGTTATTTTTGAAGATAGCGTTCATCCAACTAAAACTATATTCGACAAGTTTGATATAAAGCCGCTGTCCATTCATATCCGCGAAGGGCTTGCTATCATAAACGGTACATCAGCCATGACGGGTATCGGTTTAGTAAATGTGATCCAGGCCCGGAAATTATTAAACTGGCAGTTGCTTTTTTCGGCTATGATCAATGAGGTAGTGGGTGCCTTTGACGACCATTACTCGCAGGAATTAAATATTGTTAAACATCATAAAGGGCAAAACAAAATTGCATCTGTAATGCGTGATGTATTAAAGGACAGTAAAATGATCCGCAACAGGTCCGAGCATCTTTATAATCCGGATAACCTTGACCAGGAAGTTTTTGAAGATAAAGTGCAGGAATATTATTCCTTACGATGCGTAACACAGGTTTTAGGACCCATTTATGATACTATTGAACAGGCGGAAAATGTACTGGTGAATGAACTTAATTCGGTTAACGATAACCCGGTAATAGATCATTTGAACCAAAATATCTTTCACGGGGGCAATTTTCATGGCGATTATGTGTCGCTCGAAATGGATAAACTAAAAATTGCCACCACTAAGCTATCCATGCTTGCCGAGCGCCAGTTAAATTATCTACTTAACAGCAGGCTTAATCAAAAGCTGCCGCCATTTGTAAATTTAGGCGTACTGGGCTTTAACTTTGGAATGCAGGGCATGCAATTTACGGCAACTTCAACCGTGGCCGAAAATCAAACCTTATCGTTCCCGATGTATGTACACAGCATCCCTAATAACAACGACAACCAGGATATTGTAAGCATGGGTTGTAATGCCGCTTTAATGACCAAAAGGGTTATAGATAATTCGTTTGAGGTATTGGGCATTCATTTAATGACTATTTTGCAGGCGATAGATTACTTAGACTGCCAGGATAAACTGTCCGCTGTATCCAGATCATTATACGAAGAGGTGAGAGTTATATTCCCGAAGTTTGTAGAAGACGAGCCAAAATATAAAGACCTCGCAAGGATAAAAGAGTTTTTAGAAAGTACCGAACGCATAAACGCATTTGCCTGATGAAATGTGCACTAATCACCGGCGCATCAAGAGGAATTGGCAGGGCTATTTGCATTAAGCTGGCTGCCGAAGGCTATTTCGTGCTCATCAATTTTAAAAGTAATACGGTTGAAGCAGAGAAAACCCTTGCATTAGTAAAAGAAATCGGCAGCAATGGCGAACTGCTGCAATTTGATGTTGCCGATAAAGACGACATTACCACAACCCTGGGTAACTGGATAAGTAACAATCCGGATAAATATATAGAGGTGCTGATAAATAACGCCGGCATCAGGGACGATAGCCTGATGGCTTGGATGGAGCCCTGCCAATGGGATAATGTACTTAAAACCAATTTAAATAGTTTTTTTTACGTAACCCGCCTTGTTTTAACCGGCATGCTGCTGCGTAAATATGGCAGGATCGTTAATATCGTTTCGCTGTCGGGATTAAAAGGGTTAGCGGGGCAAACCAATTATTCGGCTGCAAAAGCCGGCGTTATAGGTGCAACCAAGGCATTGGCGCAGGAAATTGGTCGACAGGGTATTACCGTGAATGCAGTGGCGCCCGGCTTTATTAAAACAGATATGACCGAAGGGCTGGACGAAAAGGAACTAAAAGGCCTGATACCCGCAAAACGCTTTGGTACACCTGAAGAAGTTGCACATGTTGCGGCTTTTCTGGCATCGGCAGGGGCATCTTACGTTACCGGGCAGGTGCTATCTGTTAATGGCGGTTTATATTCATAACCAATGGAGTTCCCTATCGAAGATATCACGGCACTTATTCCGCAAAAATACCCTTTTGTATTTGTTGATAAGCTGTTGTATGCTGATGATAGCTTAACCAGGAGTAGCTTTGTTATTAAGCCCGGAGCTGTATTTGTTAAGGGCGATCTTTTACAGGAAGCCGGGCTAATGGAAAATATAGCGCAAACCGCTGCTTTGCAGGCGGGGTATATGGCGCGTAAGGCTAATGAACCGGTTAAAAAAGGTTACATTGGTAATGTTAAAAATTTAGAAGTGTTAAAACTGCCAAAGGTTAATGAAGAAATAACAACCGAGGTAAGCATGGGGGAGCAAATATTTAATGTGATCATGATAACTGGTAAGATCAGCCTCGGCGATGAAGTAATTGCCAGCTGCGAAATGAAGGTTTTTGCCGATAATTAAACAGATGATGAGTGCAGTGGAAAATAAAAGCCGGGATGTTTATGTGGTGGCGGATAATATAGTATCACCGTTAGGTAAAACTACGGCGGCAAACTTTTCTGCTTTACAGGCAGGACACACCTCTGTAAAAAAACATATTGATAACGAAATCGCCGCTGACCCATTTGTAGCCTCTCTATTTGAAAAAAGCGAGGCATTTTACGACGACGGCATAAAGGACTATACCCGTTTTGAACGTTTGGCGATATCTTCTGTATCTGAGGCATTGAAGAATACCAACATTGATGTCGCTGATGAAAAAACGGTTTTTATCCTCTCGTCTACAAAAGGTAATGTCAGCCTGTTAGAAACAGAACTAAATAGCACTGAATTAAACGAACGGGTATCGTTAGCCACTTCGGCAAAGTTGATAGCAACTCACTTCAGATTCAAAAATAAACCTATAGTAGTATCGAATGCCTGTATATCCGGCGTGCTGGCCATCATCACCGCTATGCGATTGATCCGGTCTGGAGAGTATGATACCGCGGTGGTTACCGGGGCAGATGTGATATCAAAATTTATAGTTTCGGGCTTTCAGTCTTTCCAGGCTTTAAGCAGCGAAGTATGCAAACCGTTCGACCATGTACGTGATGGCTTAAACCTTGGCGAAGGTGCGGGAACTATCATCTTATCGGCTAACGAAAAATTTGCAAACCATATTAAAGTTTTGGGCGGCGCGATAAGCAATGATGCCAACCATATTTCCGGCCCATCCCGCACCGGGGAAGAATTGGCCGGTGCCATAAACAACGCATTAAAAGATGCCGATAAAGATGCTGAGGATATAGATTTTATTTCGGCACATGGCACAGCAACTGTTTATAACGACGAAATGGAAGCAACAGCACTAACGTTATCAGGTTTGCAAAATGTGCTCCTAAATAGTCTTAAAGGAAATTATGGGCATACACTGGGTGCCGCCGGTATTATAGAAACGGTGATATCGCTGCAGTCATTAACACAAGGATTGATGATGCCCACTACCGGGTACCGGGAAAATGGTGTTACCAATGTGGTAAATGTTTGCACAGAAGTGACAGCACTAGATGCTAAAACATTTTTAAAAACAGCATCAGGTTTTGGGGGCTGTAATGGCGCAGTTATATTCGGTAAATAATTTAATTTTGAACATAGGCAAATTATAAAACTTTGATAACAAACAGGTATATAACCGTTAGCTGTAAAATAGCCACCGGGGTAGTGCATAAGGATATGAAAAGCGTGTTTGCCAATCCACAAACTTCGCTGCCAGATTTTTTGTTATCTGTTTACCAATATTTTGCATTCAGCTATCCAAAGTTTTATAAAATGGATAATTTGAGCAAGCTGGGTTGGCTGGCGTCTGAAGTATTACTTAAAGATGCAGGACTGAAGTTTGATCCGGCGCAGGTTGCGGTGGTTTTAGCAAATGCAAATTCCAGCCTTGATAACGACCTGAAATATGTTAAAACCATTGCCGAAGGTGCAAGTCCGTCGGTATTTGTGTACACTTTGCCTAATATTGTTATAGGGGAAATTTGCATCCGTAATAATTTTAAGGGCGAGCACGCCTTTTTTATACAGGACAAATTTGACGAAAATTTTATCTTTCAACAGGTGAATTACTTACTCGATCAGCAATTAGCTTCGGCTTGTATCTGCGGCTGGGTTGACGTATTAGGCGACAATTACAAAGCATCACTGTTTTTGGTAGAAGATAAGCAGGCTGACAATGCCGTAGTTTTCTCGACCGAAAATATGGCGAAAATATTTAATTCGATAAATTAACATTTAACACTTGAGTACTCATTCAACAGTTTATATAGCAGGTTTGGGCATAATTTCGGCCATAGGCAATAACGTTGCCGAACATTTGGATGCCTTTAAGAATGAAAGGGCAGGTATGGCAGGTATCACGATTATCGATACCATTCACAAAGGCAAGCTGCCCGTTGCCGAAGTAAAATTATCTAACGAGCAACTTATATCGCTAACGGGGTTAACCGAACATAATAGCCGCACAGCGTTATTAAGCCTGGCAGCTGCTCGAGAAGCCGTTGCGGACGCTGCTATTCCGGGTTTAGATGAATTGCGGGTAGGGTTGGTTTCTGCCAATACCGTGGGTGGTATGGACCGCAGCGAAGATTTTTTTGTTGAATTTATAGCTGATAACTCCAAAGGGAAATTAAAGAACGTTTACGATCACGAATGCGGTAGCATAACGGAGATAGTTGCAGATAAATTGGGTATCACTGATTTTATTACCACTATAAGTACAGCCTGCTCATCGTCAGCTAACGCGATATTTTATGGCGCACGCCTTATTAAAAATGATATAGCCGATGTAGTTATAGCCGGCGGGGCGGATTCGCTTACAAAATTTACACTAAATGGCTTTAATACTTTAATGATATTGGACGAGGGTTTTTGTAAACCATTTGACGAAAACCGAAAAGGATTGAATTTAGGTGAAGGAGCCGGTTATATAGTACTTGTATCTGATAAGGTGGCGGAAACTTTAAGCACCCCCCCTTATTGCACACTTAGCGGCTATAATAATAGTAACGATGCGTTTCATCAAACAGCCTCATCGCCGGATGGTACAGGCTCTTATATGGCTATGCAGGGTGCACTAAAAATGAGCGGTTTAAAACCATCTGATATCAATTATATTAATTTACATGGTACTGGTACGCCAAATAACGATAGTGCCGAGGGTACTGCAGTAAAGCGTGTGTTTGATCCGCATTATCCGCCCATGAGTTCCACCAAATCCTTTACCGGGCATACACTTGGTGCAAGCGGCGGCATAGAGGCCGTATTTTCGGCATTGGCAATTAGGCACAAAATAATTTACCCTAACCTGCGGTTTCAAACCCGTATGAACGAATTACCGTTTGCGCCGGTAACACGCTACTTAACCGGGAAACCCGTAAAACATGTGATGTCTAATTCATTTGGCTTTGGCGGCAATTGTACATCTTTAATATTTTCGGAGGTTTAAATGAAAATATATATACGTTCATCGGCTTGCGTATCGGCTCAGCATACTTTGGGAGTCCAAAATTTCCTGGAAGATATTGTTGAGTACACCGGCAATCGTTTACCGGTTATAGAACCGGATTATAAACGATACATCGACCCCAAGCA
Source organism: Mucilaginibacter sp. (assembly GCF_028288105.1). Classification (GTDB taxonomy): domain Bacteria; phylum Bacteroidota; class Bacteroidia; order Sphingobacteriales; family Sphingobacteriaceae; genus Mucilaginibacter. The sequence goes on from NZ_JAQBOI010000321.1 coordinate 18,587, forward strand.
AATACGGCGAATGAGCCATGTGATAAAAATGGGAATTGCCGCTGCTAAAGAATGCCTTGCTGAAGCGGGTGTAGATATGCCCGGTGCCATTATAACCGGTACCGCGTTTGGCTGCATGGAAGATACCATTACCTTTTTAACGCGTATCATAGAATACCACGAGGAGTTGTTACCACCAACGGCGTTTATACAATCTACGCACAATACCGTTGCAGCTCAAATTGCCTTGTTGCTAAAATGTCACAACTATAACAATACGTTTGTGCATAAAGGGATGTCTTTTGAAGGCGCTTTATTTGACGCGGTAATGCTGTTAAAAGAAGAGGAAGCTAACAATGTGCTTGTTGGCGGCACGGAAGAAATGGTTGACACCAGTTTTACCGTTTTGACAAGACTGGGGCTTTACCGGCGCTTCCCGGTATCCAATCTGGACTTGTTTAAGACAGTATCTAAAGGCACGATAGGGGGGCAGGGCGCAGCATTTTGTTTGTTGAGTACAGATATATCGCCGGATAATTTAGCCGAACTGAGGGCTGTTAAAACGCTTTATAAGCCAAAAGATATCGAAGAAGGCATAGCCGGTTTCTTAAAGGCAAATTTCTTAACCATTACTGATATAGATTTGGTGATAAACGGTAAAAACGGCGATATCAATAATGATGAGCCTTATAAACAATTAGAGGCCGGTTTATTTAAAGAAACAACTATAGCTAATTATAAACACCTTTGCGGAGAGTATCCAACCTCATCCTCATTTGCATTATGGTTGGCTTCAAATATTCTAAAAAAACAGGTAGTGCCAGAGGTATTGCTTGAAGATAATAAAATTGTTGGGCCGCCAAAGAGCGTACTTTACTACAATCATTACCAGGGTAAATATCACTCGTTAATGCTTCTTTTCGCGATATAAAATGACTTTAACAAGTGCCGGAGTATTCGGGATACAAAACCTGCAACAACAGGATGGACAGTTGACAGCAACACTCAGCTTAGATAAAAACCATCCAATTTTTCTTGGGCATTTTCCCGGGCAGCCTGTAATACCCGGGGCCTGTATGCTGTCTTTAGTTAAAGACGTTGTTGAGAACACTTTAAAAATCAGCCTTCAACTGAAAAACGCGGGCAATATCAAATTTATGCAAATGATAACGCCGGATAATTCGGAAGCGTTGCAGCTCATCATTACTTACATGCCCCCTCAAGCCGGTCTGCTAAGCCTGAACGCATCTATTTCAAATGCAGATATCGCTTGTTTTAAATTACAGGCTGTATTCCTGGTAGTGTAATTACTTAACTGTATTTGCCTGGATGTAATCGGCAATAGTTGCTACATCTACTAAAACTTTACGTCCTTCCCTCGGGTCTTTGATATCAATACCGTATTCTTTCTTTAACAATACAATTAGTTCAAGCGAGTCAATAGAATCCAAACCCAAACCGTCTCCAAATAAAGGCTCTTTATCGGCGATATCTGTAGGGGTAAGATCGGTCAGGTTTAAAAATTGAATGATCTGTCTTTTTAGCTGTTCTTTTAGTTCGGTAGTTTCCATTATATTAAGTTCTTTCTTTTTAAGCCCACAAAGGTCAGTACCTGGAGCAATAGGGTAATAATAAATAAAAGTAGGATATTGTTTAAAACGTCTTTAAGTTTTCCGCCTTCTAAAAATAGCGAATAATAAGCCTGCAGGCACCAATGCATAGGCGATATATTAGCCGCCGATTTAAAAAAGCCCTGCATGGCAAAACTGGGTACCATTAAGCCGCCCACACAAGCCAGTATCACTATAGACACCGCTCCAAATCCATTGGCTTGTTCCTGTGTTTGCGCAAAAACGCCTACACACATGGCGTAGCTTACGGCACACCAACCACAAACAATGGTAACGATAACCAACGCAAGCACATCCGAAGGTAAATTTAATGCCGGGAGGCCAACATACGGGAACAGCCAGATGCCTATAGAAAATATTACCGCAGCTTGCAGCATAGTTACGGCCAGGTAGGTGATCTGTTTAGATAGCATACCCACAAGGTAGTTTGTTGGTAAGGTTTTTAACCGGATAAAGCTGCCGCTAACTTTCTCGCGCACTACGCTGCCGCTAAGTGACATGATGATGAAAAACATGGCGAAGATAGTCCAGGCGGGTACATTATGCTGGGTAGCATTAGGTGTGGTACGTGTGCCGTCTTTTGAAACCGGGATCTCGTTGATGGCCGTTTGGTTATTCAGCATCTCGTTTTCCAGTTTTTCCGGCAGCTCTTTTTCGTTCATCGAAAAATACAAGCTGCGCAGCGTTTCGCGGCTCTCCACAAGTTGTAGGGCACTGCGCAAAGCGCCTTGTACAGATAGCCTGATATTCTCCTGCAACACCGGGTTGTAGTAAACAGTTAACGGATCTATATCGCCAAGGGTCTTAACGCTGTCACCTTCAAGGCCGAAGCTTTTCAGCGCCTTGCCTGCAACGCTCTTCGACTTTGCATTTACTTTAGCCGAAAAATCCGACGGTATGATGATACCCAGCATGGCATCCTGCTGATGCATGGCCCCGGCAATTTTTTGTTCGTTTTGATCTCCAGATACCTGCGTAGCTTTAAACATGCCTATTTTATTGATCGCTTTGATCAATTGCTTGCTGGCATCGCCGGTATCGCTGTTGTTAATGATGATGGAAAGTTTGTTTTTGTTAACCAACTGAAAAGTGCTGTTTTGAATGCTGGTTACAACTACCACCAATACAATCGGCATAATAAACATCAGCGCGATGCCTACCTTATCGCGCAGCAGTATCCTTACGTCTTTTACTATGGTGGCGGCTAACTTAAACATCAGTTCCTGTATTCCTTTCCGGTTAAATTCAGGAACATTTGCTCCAGATTTTTTTGGTTATGCGTTTTAAGCAGATGTTCAAGATTATCCTGGGCAATTATTTTTCCGCTATCTATCAGTGCAACCTGCTCGCAAAGGTCCTCGGCCTCGTTTAACTGGTGCGATGTGTAAACCAGCGTGGTGCCGCTTTTGTTAAGCGCTAAAAGGTAGTCAATAATGGCGCGCCCGGTTTGTACATCTACACCAACGGTAGGCTCATCTAAAAATAGGATAGCCGGCTTATGAATTACACCAATAGCCAAGTTCACCCTTCGTTTCATCCCGCCCGAAAATTTCTGTACTTGTTTATTTCTTACATCATTTAGCCCCAAAATTGTCAGCAATTCATCCGTCCTGTTTTTTATGGTTTGCTTATCCAGTCCGCTCCACGCACCAAAAAATTCCAGGTTTTCTACTGGGGTTAATTCGTGGTAAAATGAAAAATCTTGCGGAATGAACCCAAAAAGCTTATTTACCTGCTCTTTTTTAGTGCCTATCTTGTATCCTAAAATTTTAATGCTTCCCTCATCGGCGGTTAATAAACCGGTCATTAAACTTATAAGCGTAGTTTTACCGGCACCGTTGGGCCCAAATAACCCAAATCGCTCCCCTTTGTTTATCCTAAGGTTAAGGTTAGAGAAAGAAACATCCGGGTTGCCGGGATAGCGGAAACCGATGTTGTTTACGTCTATGGCTATTTCAGGCGTTAGTCCCATTTTATCTTCTTTAAGGTTTCAAATGCCTGTTTCTCTACTGCGGCAATTTCAATTAAGTAATCACCCATTTTGTCAAAATCCTGCTGATTGGTTAATCGGCCCTTAAAAATTCCTGCCGCTTGTACGGCGGCCGTACGCCACATATCGCCTGCCTGTGTAAAGGTAGCCGACACAACTAACAAGCCTTTGCCCGGCCAGTAGGCATCCGCCTCTTGTAAAAATGCGGCATATATATACCTGAAACCACCACCACCGGTACCAATTTCTTCCTGCATCCTAACAAGTTGTGCCAGGTAAAGGCCGGCTTTTTTAAGGCCAAGTTTATCGAGCCACTTTTTTATTTTAACTCCGGTATTTTTAATGCCTGCAACACCCGCAAAACTGCCGGGTATACTCAGCATATTGTATACGTTTCTTTTAATGCCTGCTTTAATGGCTTGTTTTATCTGTTCCTTGGTAATGGTTGTGGCCGTTTTTGGAAAATAGATCTGCCCGTTTGGGGCCAAAGCACCTTTTGCAAAGCGCACCCGCTGCAACTCATAACTGCTAAGGGTGGTAGCTTCATGCATAATAGGGTCGCTTATCAGGTATTTATCCTCGTCGTATCCATAAACCACTAAGTTGTGCCCGTTAAAATGGAAGCGGTATTCCTTTGGGAAATAGGGCAGGTAGTAAACCCCAACCTGGCAACCTACAGCTATGCCTTTATCTAATTGTTCGCGCAGAAATGCTTCCGCGCTTTCTTTGGAGAAGAACCGCTTTTTAATTATAGGTATGTTCAATGATTTGCAGGTGCGGCTAAAAATATGCCCCGGCAGTGTGCGGAAAGCAATTGCAGGCCCATTATTGATCTTTATGAGCGGGATATATGCAAAAAATAAACCGGCACCTATACCAAAAGCGAGTGGCTCAGTCATTTTGCCGCCCGATGTTTGCCGTAATAAATTGCTGATAACGCCCGATTCACAATGTGCCGCCTGACGATGTTCAAACTCAGTCTTCATGCACCGTCATGGTTTTAAGGTCTTCAACAGTAATATTAAACGCATCCGCGTATTTTTGTAATTTGTTATTTGGCAATTTTTTAAATACATCGGGCTTTAAATGGCGTTTTACCTGCCATTGCCAAAAGCCCGAATAATCGGCAAGAATACTCAGATCCATAAGCCGGTATTCCATAAAAAAATGTATCGGGCTGGCTTCGTTATTACGCACCTTTTGTTTAGCAGCTGCTATACGTTTGTCAATATCGCTCCACGCTAAATCAAGCGCATCTATTTTTACATTCCAGCCGCTGCTTAAAGCCGTTTGGTATTTGCCGTCATCGTCGGTTGCATAGCAAACTTCTTTGGTTATTTTACCAAGCGCGCTTAAATCCTGTGGTATATCTTCTTTTTTCATGGCTCAGTAAACCATTAGCAAACGGTGAGCATTGCATACATGTATGAAAAACGTGCACTTTCGGGCACAAGCAGCAATATCTTTTCGCCCTTTTTTAACCTGCCGCTTTTAAATAGTTCATCTATCATTAGGTATACAGATGCGGCACCAACGTTACCAACGGTATAAAGGTTGATGAACCATTTTTCGTAAGGGATTCCGCCGCCGTATTCGTGTATCATATCGTAGATCTTACTTTTAAAGAAGTTGCTTGATATGTGAGGCAAAAAATAATCGATATCATTTACCGTTAAACCCTTTTTCTCGAAGATCTCTTTGATCTTTTTACCGCCCAGAGGCACTATATTGTCGCTTAACAACGTAATATCCTGCTTAACGCTAAAAATGGATTTGGTCATGATCTCCTCAGGTGTAAAGTCCATAAAGCCTTTTAAAGAGCCGTCGGCCAGTTTGTCTCCGCCCATATACATGCATGTAGGCATTTCATTTGCGTATGATACACCTTCAATCCACTCAATGCGTAAAGATAAACCGTTTTCGTTTGGTTTATCTGTCATTAAAAATGCCGAGGCACCGTCAGACAGCATCCAGCGTAAAAAATCTTTTGAAAAAGCGATATAAGGATTTTCTTCCATCTCTTTCAGCTTTTGAGCTTCCTCTTCAAAAACTTCAGAAACTAATAAACCCGAAAATCTTTCCGAGCCGGTTGCCACAGCGGTTTTAATATCTCCGGATTTGATGGACAGGAAAGCGTATTTTAAGGCGTGCATACCTGCACAGCAAACACCTGCCGGTGATACAACTTCAATGCCGCCGGTTTCGGGCAGCCAACCGTGTGTCATTACACCATGGCTTGGCATCATTTGATCGGGTGATGAAGTACCGCAGGATAATAACTCTATTTCTTTTAAACGCCCTGCATCGTTATCGAATAATTCCCTTACGGCCAGGGCTGTCATTTGTGCATTGGTATGCGTAGACCTATGGTCCTTATCTAGTGCATAATACCGGTTAATGATCCCATTGTTGCGAAGGACTATCTTTTTAGATTTTGAAGGTTTGTTATCAATATACCCTAAATATTGCTCCATTTCGTCGTTAGAAACAGGTTCGTTCGGGAAATAAGCTGCGGTAAGGTTGATATAAACTTTTGTATCGGACATGTAATTAAGTAGTTACGTGTAAATAGGTTAATTTTTTTTTTATAATTCTTTTTGATGAAAACGGTTTTAAGAGTATAGCATCTAAAAATATGAGTACTGGAGCACCTAAAAATAATGCGATAAATAAATAGTACTTAAACGCGCTAAGCCAAGGTGCCTGGTTTTTGCGTTTTGATATAAATTTTGCCCATACCGCAAAAATTGGTTTGGCCCTTTCTTCGGTAAACATTAGCGTATAATTAATAACTACCGCTTTTTGTTTTATTAATTCGTCCTGTAAATTGGTCCAATCTCCTAAAGCCAGGTATTTACTAACAGTTTTGCCAAAGGTTTCGGTATTTTGAATGTCCTTGTCATCAACACCTGGCTTAGGAAATATGTTAAGATAACGTTCTTTTTTGCCAGATAACATCCAATAAAAAATGGTAATAAAGCTAACCATATTGGGGTGCCTGTCTACCAGCGATACATTACCTACCAAATTGGCACCCGCATCGGCCAGCGCTTTTTTAACGCGTACAAAAGCGTTTATCCACATGTTGCGAGCGGCACTAATGGTAATAACGGGTGTATCTTTTAATAAAACCTTAAATTCCGGGTTTAGCAGTAAAGAATTAGTAGGTATGCTTGGCGACAGGAACCAAGGCTGCCAGCCTAATATGATCAGGTCGTACTTTTCTTCTTTCAAACTCAAAGGTTCGAATGGCCTTGGTACGCTTAAAACACAATCAGGCATTACCGAAAAAAAGCGTTGGCCTGTCCAGGGGAAATCGTAATTGTCTAGTGGCTTCAGCGTTACTTTCTCTACCGACGCGCCAGCGGCAACTATAGGTGCCGTAAACGTATTGATGATCTCCGTCATCTGACCGGATTGCGTATAGTAAATAGCCAATATTTTTTTATTCATCGGGTGCAAATTTATAAATCTTCGGCATGCAATACCTTCGATTTTTTGCAGTACTCAATTATCGCGTGCTGAACCGATTGAGGCTGATTTTTGAAATTCTTTTGGATAAATAATTTATCCTTTTCAATGTCATTATGGTACTTGACTATTTTTGGCGCATTTTCTTCGATCGCCAGGCGTAAGAACCTGAATTCGGTGTTTTCTGCATCAGCAATAATAGCGGTTTCGAGTTTTATACGGCCTTCCTTAAAAAAGCCAAGCTTCTTTTTGGGGACATGTACCTTGCCTGCTTTGCGCATCAGTAGCGCGCCTTCATAACCTTCTTTGTTGGCCAGGTCCGATGTTTTAACAATTTCTATCTGTTTATTAATGGCGTCAGTTTCACCTGCGCTCATTACCTCATAGAACTCCTTTTTTTCAAATTTTTGCTGTGCCTGGCCGGTTTTTGTAAAGCCAATGCTCAAGAGCAAAACGGCAGCAAAAGTGGCTTTCCACTTAAAAATGATTTTCATAGTTACCAAACATAATTAATTATAAATGCCCTATCAACCCCAAAACACGCCAATACTTAATAAATGTTGACATTATAAACTTATCGGCTTAACAATTGTATAATATGTGCATTATATACATGAAATTTCATATACTTTAACTTACTTTGGGGTTGCAACTTTTAGCTGTTGCCGCTGTAAAGTATATTAAGCATATATAGGACAATTGAAAGTTAAAAAAGTTTAAATGCGGGTTAATGGATAAAAATGTACAATTTAAAGGTTTGTGGGCGGTTATTTTAGGGGGGTCGAGCGGTTTTGGGTATGCTGCCGTTGAAAAGCTAACCAACCACGGAATGAATGTGGCTCTGCTTTACCGTGAAACATCTGTTACCGAACAGCCGCTGTTAAAAAAACTTGCTACCCTCGCCAAAGCTACCCAGGTTAATATCCTTCCCTACAACATTAACGCACTAGATGCCGCTGGCCGCGACGCATTTATTACAAAAATCAAGTATTTAGTTGATAAGCATTCGGTAAAACTGCTGTTGCATAGTATTGCCCGTGGTAACCTGAAACCATTGGTTGCAGAGGGGGGGGCTGAACTGTCTACCGAGGATATCCAACTAACCAGCTACGCTATGGCAAACAGCTTACTGGACTGGACGAGGCTACTAATAAAAGAGAATTTTTTTGCAGCCGACAGCCGTATAATAGGCCTTACCAGCGAGGGTGCACACAAGTACTGGGACAGCTACGCCGCTATAGCTATCGCAAAGAGTTCGTTAGAAAGTTTAGCTAAATACATGGCGGTTGAGTTTAGCCCGGCTGGTTTAAAAACGAATATTATACAAGCAGGTGTTACCGACACACCGGCATTAAAAATGATACCCGGCAGCAAGAAATTGATAGAAACAAGCATAGCAAGAAACCCTATGGGCAGGCTGACAACGCCTAAAGATGTTGCCAACGTAATTTACCTTTTATGTACTGATGAGGCTTTTTGGATAAACGGTTCATTAATTCATGTGGACGGTGGAGAACATTGTAAGTAATTTATAGTTATAAGCATACATGACCAATCATATATTAAACCATCTTCCTTATAAATCGTCTTTCCGTTTCGTAGATCACATCGCCTCGTTAAATGAGGATGGTGTAAAAGGAGAATATACGTTAAAGCCAGACTCTTTTTTTTATGAGGATCATTTTGAAGATAACCCGGTTACCCCGGGCGTTATCATTACCGAAATTATGGCGCAAATAGGGCTGGTAGTCTTGGGTATGTTTTTAATAATGAAAGAAGCCGATCATCGGTTTGAAGCGAACGACTCGATGTTTCCGTTGTTAACGTCAACAGACGTGTCATTTTATAAAATTGTGCTGCCGGGGCAAAAAGTCACTGTGATATCAAAGAAAGAATATTTCAGGTTTGGCAAGTTAAAGTGTTATGTAGAAATGATGAACAGCGATAACGAATTAGTAGCCAAGGGAATGTTTGCGGGCATAATTAAACAAATTGCGGTAAACAAATGAGCAATCGTGTAGTAATTACCGGCTTAGGGGTTGTATCGCCAAATGGGGTTGGCATAAGTGCTTTCCTGGATGCCATACAAAAGGGTGTATCGGGTATAAAATTTATGCCGCATTACAGGGAGTTGAATTTTAGCTGTCAGGTGGCCGGTATGCCCACTTTTGATTGGGGAAGTTTAAAAAATTATATATCTGACGTTACTTTTCATGGTTTAAAAGGCACCAATATAGGCTATGGGCTAGCTGCTGCACTGGATGCCTGGGTAGATTCGGGTATGAGTTACGACACTGATGAACCACGCTGGGAAACCGGTTGTATTTTTGGTAATAGCATTGCCGATACCGAGGCCATGAAAAACGTGATCAGCAAGGTTGATAATAAAGAGGCACGGAAACTTGGATCGCGCGTGGTAGAGCAGGCCATGAACAGCGGTGTTACGTCGTACATATCAGGCAGGCTTGGTTTAGGTAACAAAGTAATAACCAACTCGGCAGCGTGCGCAACGGGTACGCAGGCCATTTTAATGGGGTATGAATATGTTAAGCATGGCTATGCAAAGCGTATGTTGGTTGGTAGTGCCGAACACGTAGATACTTATGTCTACGGCGCGTTTGACAGTATGCGGGTACTATCCAGGAAATTTAACGATGAGCCTGAAAAGGCATCGAGGCCAATGAGCGCAACCGCAGGCGGTTTTGTGCCTGGCTCGGGGGCAGGAGCGCTGGTGCTGGAAGACCTGGACTTCGCGTTAGCACGTAACGCCCGTATTTATGCAGAAGTGCTTGGTGGATCAACAAATTCAGGCGGGCAAAGGCAGGGTGGCACCATGACGGCTGCAAACTCTACAAGTGTAAAAAGATGTATCGCCGAGGCTATGTTCACTGCCGGTATAAATGGTGCAGACATCGACCTCGTAAGCGGCCATTTAACGGCAACCAATGCAGATAGGCAGGAAATAATAAACTGGACAGAGGCCTTAGGGAGAGCAGGGGATGATTTTCCGCTTACCAACTCCTTAAAATCAATGATCGGGCATGCGTTGAGTGCAGCCGGATCAATAGAAACAGTGGCATCTGTATTGCAGATTGTGCACAATTTTGTTCATCCCAACATTAATTTGGACGACCCGAACCCTGAAATTACAAATTTGATAGGTTTGGAACGGTTACCGGTGAAAATGATAAAAAAAGAAGTTAACATTGTAGCAAAAGCAAATTTTGGTTTTGGAGATGTAAACTCCTGTTTAATACTAAGTAAATACAAGTAAAAAAAAATGACGAGAGAAGAAATATTAAATGAACTTAAAAAGGTTATTGCGCCTTACACAACCAATAAAGAAATGCTGGCAGGCATTGATGATAATACGGATTTGATAAAGGACCTCAAAATCAATTCGGCCAATTTGGTTGATATTATTATTGATGCCGAGGCAAAATACGATATTGAAATTGACTATGACTCCGCCGATAAAATGGTGAATGTTGGCAACTGCGTAGATGTGATCAATGAAAAGCTTAAAGAAAAATAATGCTAAGCGCCGGCAATGATATTGTATCGTTTGCAGAGATCGATCCCGTTAGAACAAATCAGGCAGCTTTTTACAAAAAAATCCTTACTGATTGGGAAGTACTTCAATACCAAAAATTAGCAGATACTATAGCTGCTTTTGAAGTATATGTTTGGCTGCTGTGGTCGGTTAAAGAGGCCGCTTTCAAGTTTCTTCGGCGGTTAAATTCCCAAATCGTGTTTTCTCCTTCAAAATTTATTGTCGGTGATATTAAATCACTGGAAATCTCTGCTTTTAAAAGCTTGGGGTTTGATGAGACTAAGAATGCACTTAATAAAACAACATGGCACGGCCATATCACCGTTGACAAAACCGAATTAATGTATTTTTCTGTAATAGGCGTTGACTATGTACACTCTATAATTCATCAAGTTCATAATTCCGGAGAGAGCTATGCCGGTGTAAAACACATTACAGATACTTCAGCACAAAATCAATCTTCCGAGGTAAGAAAGTTGTGCCTTGATCAGTTAAGGCAGCTAATGCCAGGCATCCAGTTTAATATCAACAAATCTGAACAAGGTGTGCCCTTCATATACAATATTGACGAAAAGGTGACCCACCCCGTTTCCTTTTCGCATCATGGGCATTTTGTTGCCTATTCATTTGTAATCTAATATTAATGGCGTTGAGAATATCGGCCAAATGCCATAGATATGAAGAACGCCAAGCTGATCAGCTTGGCGTTCTTCATTAAATGACCCTGTTCGGGATAGTAGATAAAGCACCCGATACATTATGACACATGCAATGTCCATTAGTACCATCCTGGTCAAAGGAAATATCGAAGTACAACACCAGCAAAGCAGGCAGTGAGGATATGGACACTAAACCAGCTGTCGCAACTTATTAGGCAAATGTCTTTGCAAGATTGCGGTAGACGGGCTTACGAATGGGGAAGGACAAATTATAAAAATTTGTACTACTGCAGCATGGCAGATGATTCACTTATATAATACGCAGGACTATTCTAGCAAAACGTCTGTGAAACCACCGGTTTACAGTCAGTTTCGCTAATGTGTGATAAAGATCGTATAGATAAACAGAAACTTTGTGTACTAAAAGAAATAGATAATATTTAACTTTAAAGTAACAATGTGTCCTAATAATTAGCTAAATCTCGATATGATGTAAAGGTTATTCGGGATGTTGTTTTATCCGAAATCACTTATTCATGAAAAAAAAGTTTCTATTGGCTATGCTTGCTTTTGCAGAGAGTTTACATAGCATGAAAAGGGTCGACAAAAACGTTTTCAAAGTATGAATCTAAATTATATACAATCCACTCTATGAAACACTATAAACAATTAGCATTAGCATTCATTTTGTTAATGAGCGCTTGCAGAAAAGATGATTCTGCGTTGATCACTGAGAAAACGCCACCATCCGCATTATCCGTTAATGCAATTGGCTTGTGGGAAGAAAAAGCGAATTTTGCCTCGGAAAGAGCCTATTCGGTGGCGTTTAGTATTGATGGAAAAGGTTTCATAGGTTTAGGTACGGCTCAGGAAGAGGCAATAAATGATTTTTGGATGTACAACCCTGCTGATAATAGTTGGACTTGTAAAGCAAGCTTCCCTGGATTACGGCGAACTGCTGCTGTTGGTTTTAGCATTGGTAAAAAGGGATATGCAGGAACAGGCTACTCGAATATTAACCAGGGTATTTCTTTAAAGGATTTTTGGGAATATAGCCCGGAAACTGATTGCTGGACAAGAAAAGCTGATTTCCCGGGAACCGCTCGCTTTGCAGCAGTTGGATTTAGCATAGGGGATAAGGGCTATATAGTAACCGGAAGCATTGGCCAAACAGACAGTAATTATTTATGGGAGTTTGATTCTAAAACGAATACATGGACGCGTAAAGCGGATTTTCCCAGCGAAGCCCGTCAATACGCTGTAGCATTCACCATCGGAATGAAGGGTTACCTGGGTACCGGAATTTCTTTAAATGGCGATAAAAATGATTTTTGGGAATACAGCCAATCAACTGACCAATGGGTCAAAAAAGCAAGTTTTGCCGGATCAATAAGGCACAGCGCTGCAGGATTTACCATCGGCGATCTTGGGTATTTAGGCACCGGAGTTTCAAATTTTAATGATGATAACAAAGATCTTTGGGAATACAATCCGGTAACGGATAAATGGTTACAAAAGGCGGACTTCCAGGGACAAGCAAGATTTGCAGCCACCGGATTAAGTATCGGGAGTAAAGGATATATCGGCTTTGGTACGCAGTCCGTTCCAACAACCAATCTCAGCGATTTTTGGCAGTTTACAGCAAATTGAAGAGCTTTACGGTTGCGGATTATAGTAATTCCACAAAATTATATTAGGTCCCTCAATCAGTGTATGGGACTTCTATTTTAAAATGGTAAAATCTCTATGTTGCCGGCTTGACCGGATAATGAAATTTAAATCATATTCACGTTTTCTAACCCGCTCAATATTGGTGCTTATCTTAACATGTAGTTCACTACACTCTATAATGAAACGCTCATCATCAAGAATTGTAATTACAAGTCTGTCATCTTCTATTTCTATTGATTCTCTGTAGGCTTTTGGTAGTTCTTTTTGAAGATAAATAAGAACCCGGTTTAGGTATTCTTTCATTTTTATTCGATCAGGTTAGGTAACGTGCTTTAACCAGTTCAATCACTGCTTGCATGTCTTGAAAGCGAAATTCCGGATCCCTACTGAATTTTGCAAGCCATTTTGCCTTGTCAATTGGGTTGAGATAGATTCCAAGCTTCTTTCTTAAAAGGTACGCTATTTAATAATTTCGAAACTTACCTTCTAAAAAAATAGGTTAGAATAATATTACTACCTCTCATCTACACAACCATCCTAACCAAGTAACATTTCCAAAAAACATCAAATCTTTGTAAATCTCCTATACTAAGTAAGTAAGTAAGTAAGTAAGTAAGTAAGTAAGTAAGTAAGTAAGTAAGTAAGTAAGTAAGTAAGTAAGTAAGTAAGTAAGTAAGTAAGTAAGTAAGTAAGTAAGTAAGTAAGTAAGTAAG
>NZ_JAQBOI010000215.1 GCF_028288105.1 Mucilaginibacter sp.
GGGCGTCTAAACCCCATAATAGCTTTTTCCTTAACGTAGATAAGTAGCTTTCATTATTTAAGCGGATCAAATTAAGCTTAAAATCAGCTTTATAAACCTTAAACTGCATAGGTTTATCAATTATAACTGTACGGCTATCGCACGATACAATATAATTATTTCCTCTATAATCAATATCTACCAATAAAATACTGGTGTCTGGCAGCACAACAGGCCGCACATTTAAATTATGGGGAGCAACCGGGGTTAATGCTATGCTGTTTGATTGCGGGAACATAATGGGGCCGTTACAGCTTAACGAATAGGCTGTAGACCCGGTTGGTGTAGATATAATAATGCCATCGCCCCAATAGGAGTTTAAAAACTCGCCATCTAACGAAACATGGGTGGTTATCATGGCCGAATCATCGCGCTTATGAATGGTTACATCATTTAACGCGAAGTTATTGTCGCCAAATATTTTTTGATCAGAATCTATCACCAGCAATTCGCGGCTGTCAAGTGTAAACTCCTTGTTGACTACCGCGTGTATAGCGGCTGCTATATCGCTTTTGTTGATACTTGCCAAAAAGCCAAGCCGGCCAAAATTTATACCGATAACCGGGATACCCGAATCGCGGATAACGGTTACCAGATCCAGCAAGGTTCCATCGCCCCCAAGGGTTAAAAAAACATCAACATGGTTTTTCTCGGGTTGGCTGCAGTTTAATACCGAAAATGAAGATGTATCTATGTTTCCCTCCAGATACTCCTTTAATTGTGGATGCACACATATTTCAACCTTGTGCAGTATAAGGCTGTCAAATACCTGGCGGATATATGGAAAAACGGATGGATCGTTAAACTGCCTGCCGTAAACTGCTATTTTCATAAGGTGCGGTTACAAGTTCAGGTAATTCATAAACGAATCAAACCTGTCCATAGAGTTATCATTATGGTCGGTGAAATTAAAGGTAGCTTTAACGTCGTAGTTGTAACGTAAAAATGTAGCCAGAATATTTGATATATCCTGTTTGTTTACTTTAAGGGTTACCTCCATCCGGGTAGAATCCGGGAAAGTGCGGGTATAAGAGCTTAATATCTGTGCATTATCAGACTCTACCACTTGCGACATGTGTGCCAATGAGTTATTCTTACTATCTACCTCCAATACAATTATACCGCCTGGCTCTGATACAGAAGTCAGCTTGGCAAAGTATTCATTCATGGTATTGATGGATATTAAGCCCAGATAGTCCTTTTTTATATTAAGTACCGGCACTACAGTTAGCTTGCGCTCGTAAAACAGGCGAATAACATCGTAAATATGTTGCTCTTCCAACACATATGGGTTAACCAGCGATAATGCCAGCGAACCTATAGGTGCATTATAATCTGTTTCTTCTATCAGATCATCCTCACTAAGCAGGCCTAAAAACTGTTCTTCGTTTACAATTGGCAGGTGCCCAACCCTAAACTCTGCCATGCGGTCAAATACCTTCTGAATACTATCAGAGGTATGTGCCGGTGGTATCGCGTTAGATATTAGCTCAATTGCAAGCATTTGTTTATTTTTTAATTTTATCTAAAAATAATTTCAAGTACTTATTAAATTCTTCGGGTTGCTCCATCATTGGCGCATGCCCGCATTTATCAATCCAGTGCAGTTCGGCATTTGGCAGTAGCTCGTTAAACTCAACAGCAACTTCCGGCGGCGTAATTTTATCGTCCCTACCCCATATTAATGATACCGGCATGGTTATTTTACGCAGCTCGGTTTTCATATTATGCCTTATAGCCGATTTTGCCATGGCCAGTATCCTTATTACTTTATGCCTATCGTTAATCATTTGAAAAACCTCTTGCACCAGTTCTTCAGTTGCCGTTTTTGGATCATAAAAGGTATACTGTACCTTTTCTCTCACAAAATCAATACTCTCGCGGCGTGGAAACGATCCACCGAAAGCATTTTCATATAAACCAGAGCTACCTGTTAAAACCAGGGCCTTAACATAACCCGGATGTGCCAGCACATATATCAGCCCAACATGTCCACCCAACGAATTCCCTAACAAGGTAACATTACTAAGCTGTTTAAACTTTATAAACTTATGTACGAATTTTGAAAGGCTACGGACTCCTGTAGTTAATAAAGGCAGATCGTAAATTGGCAACAGAGGTATTATAACCCTGTAATTCTTACTAAACTCGTTAATAACCTCATCCCAATTGCTTAAAGCGCCCATTAACCCATGAAGCAACAACAACGTTTCACCTTCGCCTTCTTCAATGTAACTAAAACCCTTTTCTTCCTTAAGCACAAAATTCATAGTGTGATCGGTGTAAGTATTGTTGTAAATATATCAGACCAATTTCAATTTAGCCCGAATTGCTGTAAAATTATAATTATAAAAATATTCTTGCAGGTTTTATCTCAATAATTATACGATCGAACTAACCTAACAGTTGTTTCACCACTTCAGATACGGTTTTTCCGTCTGCACGCCCGGCAAGCTCCTTGTTAGCAACTCCCATTACCCTGCCCATATCCTTTACTGAAGTAACGCCAAGCCTTTCAATAACTTCCTGTATAAAACCTTCTATCTCGAAACGTGTCATTTGTTGCGGCAGATAAGGCTCTATTACATACATTTCTGCCATTTCTATATCGTACAAATCCTCGCGGTTTTGTGCTTTGTATATGTCTGCAGATTCTTTACGTTGTTTGATCAGCTTTTGCAACACCTTTATCTCGGCTTCCTGAGTTAATTCTTCAGCAGCGCCCTTTTCTGTCTTAGCCAATAATATGGCCGATTTAATAGCACGCAGCGCCCTTAGACGATCGGGTTGTTTAGCCAGCATGGCTTGTTTTATATCCTGGTCTATTTGTGTTAATAATGACATATCTTTAATTAGTGAATTAGTGATTGCTTTATTTCAGATTTCGAATGTTCGATTTCGGATTTATTATCATTTGCATATCTGCACATCTGAAATCTGCATATCTACTTTATTTCCTGAATATATTTGTTGCCGTGGCTTGAGCCGTTGGCATAACAGTAAGCTCGTTTATGTTTACATGCGCCGGGCGCGATGCCACAAACCATATGGTTTCGGCAATATCCTGTGCGGCTAATGGCTCAAAGCCTTCGTAAACCTTTTTGGCGCGTTCCTTATCCCCTTTAAAGCGCACTTCAGAAAACTCTGTTTCTACAGCGCCGGGATGTACGGCGGTAACTTTTATACCATGATTGTTCAAATCAATACGCATACCTTTATTTAAGGCGTCAACCGCATGCTTTGTGGCACAATATACATTTCCATTAGCGTAAACCTCTTTACCGGCTATAGAACCTAAGTTAATAATATGGCCGTA
>NZ_JAQBOI010000216.1 GCF_028288105.1 Mucilaginibacter sp.
TTTCCCTTTATTTTATCAGGATCAAGGAAATACATCAATAACTTAATGTAGTAATCGTACTCCTTGCGGCGCATGGTATCCAGGTGTACTATATCTTCAAAAAGCCAATCCTGTGCCTTGGAGGGTACTACTTTACCCAGCCCGCTATCAGGGCTATGTACCAGGAGTACACGCAGGTTACCAATTTCAGAAGTTACGTCTATCTTAAAATCCTTGTCATTAAGTATCATAAATGGTTATAAAGAGATAACAAATCTATTGTTTTTTAATTTGGGTTCATAGTTGATAGTTAATGGATCATAGTTAAATAGCCAATATTTGCCCCAGTTTAACATGTTTTTGAAAAAGACTATGAACTATGAACCATGAACCATTTACTATTATTAATTTTGCGCGATGGATTTTATTATTGAGGCTGTTGTTAAGGCCATAAAGGATTTATACCAAACCGATATTACTGCTAAAGATGTTAACCTGCAGGAAACTCGCAAGGAGTTTGAAGGGCAGGTTACCCTGGTTACCTTCCCCTATACAAAAGTATCGCGCAAAGGACCCGAGCAAACCGGCACCGAAATAGGCGAATACCTGCAAAACGCATTGCCGCAAATAGCCGCTTTTAATGTGGTTAAAGGCTTTTTAAATATATCTATTACTGATAGTTACTGGCTTGATCAGTTGCGTACGGATATCCTGTCGGATGATTTCGCGGTAGCAAAACCTAATGGCAAAAAGGTAATGGTAGAGTATTCATCTCCCAATACCAATAAGCCATTACATTTAGGGCACATCCGTAACAACCTGTTAGGTTTTTCGCTGGCAGAGATACTGGGTGCAGCAGGGTATGAGGTGATCAAGGCTAATTTAGTGAACGACAGGGGGATACATATCTGTAAAAGCATGGTGGCCTGGCGCGAATTTGGCCAGGGCGAAACACCAGAAAGCAGTGGTTTAAAAGGTGATCACCTTGCCGGTAAGTACTACGTGTGGTTTGATAAAGCCTACAAGCAACAAATACAGGAACTGATTGAAGAAGGCCAAACCGAAGATGAAGCCAAAAAGAATGCTCCGCTGATAAAAGAAGCTCAACAAATGCTTTTACAATGGGAGGCAGGTGATGAAGCGGTTATCAGCCTATGGAAAACAATGAACGGTTGGGTGTACGAAGGCTTTGCTGTTACCTACAAAACACTTGGCGTAAGTTTTGATAAATACTACTACGAAAGCAACACCTATTTATTAGGCAAAGATATTGTGGAAGAAGGCCTTGCAAAAGGTGTGTTCTTTAAAAAAGAGGATGGCTCTGTTTGGATTGACCTGACCGAGGATGGCCTTGATCAGAAATTGGTTTTACGTGCCGATGGAACATCTGTTTATATCACCCAGGATTTGGGTACCGCCCAGTTAAAGTACGATGATTTTAAGATGGACGAATCCATCTATGTAGTTGGCAACGAGCAGGATTACCACTTCAAAGTGCTGTTCCTGATACTGCAAAAGCTGGGTAAAAGCTGGGCGCAGGGCTTGTACCACCTGTCGTACGGAATGGTAGACCTGCCATCGGGCAAAATGAAATCCCGTGAGGGCACTGTTGTTGATGCCGACGATTTAATGGCAGATATGTTTAACACCGCTGCCGAAACTACCGAAGCCATGGGCAAAGTAGATGGCTTTAGCGAAGAAGATAAGAACAAGCTGTACCGCACCATAGGTATGGGCGCTTTGAAATACTTCCTGCTGAAGGTAGATCCTAAAAAACGACTTTTATTTGATCCCAAAGAATCTATAGATTTTCAGGGGCATACCGGGCCGTTCATACAATACACGCATGCACGTATCAAATCGGTATTAAGCAGGGCTAATTATACCGCCGCAAGCAGTACCAATGATGTGGCCGAACTGGATGGTATAGAGCGCGACCTAATCGTAACCCTTACCAAGTTCCCGGAAACAATAGCAGAAGCAGCGGCAGGGCACAGCCCCGCGGTTATAGCCAACTATGTTTACGAGCTGGCTAAAAATTATAATAAATTCTATCACGAAAAATCGATCCTGCAGGCCGAAGAAGAACGCTTAAAACAATTCAGGTTGCAGCTTTCGGCAGCATCGGCAAAAGTTATCAGCAAAGCCATGGGCCTGCTGGGAATTGATGTACCGGAGCGTATGTAGTTTGCAGTTATCAGTATGCAGTTAGCAGTTAAACTATTCCATAAAACTGCTAACTGCAAATTGCCTACTGCAAACTGAGTTACCTTCTCCAATGTCCTCTTCGCCAGGCGTAACCTCGTTGGCCACGTACCCAGTTGCCTTGTACATATACACGGTTGGCACGTGGGCGGGTATAGTAACCATTCATATAAACGTATCTGTTGCCGCGGTAAACCCATTCGCCGGGTACCCAGTAAGCGCCGGCATAAGGAGCAACCGGGCGGGTATAAACAGGCTCGACGGGTTGGTCGGCCACATAATAATCACTTGCGCATGATGACAGGAATAGCGAACCCGCTAAAGCACCTATCATTCCAATTTTTGATAGTGTTCTCATCT
>NZ_JAQBOI010000217.1 GCF_028288105.1 Mucilaginibacter sp.
CACGGCCATATATCGGTGCGGTTTCTTTTCACTCGTGGCGCGGCTGGGGTGCCGAAACTTTACAGAAGTGGACTGATGCCGCCAAGCAGCTTAATGTGCCCTTATTGGTAGGCGAAGGTAGTATTGATGCGGCAGCATGGGCATATCCGGCGTATTTCGAGGAGCAATCTTATGCCTTAGAAGAGATAAACCTTTATACCCGCTTACTGGCTATATGCCAGCCCCTCTCTATTTTACAATGGCAGCTAACGGCAGACTATTCGCCATTAACAGGCGGCGGTATTTTTGGGGATGATTCTGAATTAAAGCCCACCCAGCGTTTTTGGCAGTTAAAGCAGTTGGCATCAACACCAGAGGGCTTGTTTCACCGGCCGTTTGTTGCCGATAGAAAAGATATCTCGTGCGCCGCGTTGGGTAATGTTGCCGGCAACCAATACATTTTACATATTGTAAACAACGGGGCTGCCCGCCAGGTACATATAAAAGGCTTACCATCTGCCGTAAAGCAATTGGTAGTTTATGTAACCGATAAAAAACAAGCGATGAAACAGCTTATGAAAATTAATGTAAGCGGCCACGAAGCTACATTTAAACTGGGCGCACGTTGCTTTACTACACTTACGGCTAAATAAGACCAATCCTCTGTTACCCTCTAAAAATTTATTGCAAGTAAAAAGCCTTAAGTGTTCAGCTTAAGGCTTTTTACTTATTGCTTAATGTTACTTACCAAATACGTAGTTAACCGAAAGGCTTAACGAGTTAAAGAAGTTTAAACTAAAATCATTCGCAGAGCCCTGTGTTGTACCACTGGTTTTTTGGTGATTGTAATTAATATTACCTAATACAGCAGTCAATCCAAGTCTTTTTACCGGGAAATAAACAAAATCTAACCCTACACCACCGCCGAAGGAATTGCTATGGTAATCTGTGGTAGAATTGCTACCTGAATTAAAATTTTGCTCAGATCTTTGATAAGATAATTTAGGCCCGGTTCTTATCCCTATTTTATTTTCATACAAAAAATATTTTCTTAAATATATACTGCCATAATAAGTATTTGCAGCCTGGCTTTGAGGGCTATAGTAACTTTCGTTTTCTTGTTTTGATCGTGAATAACCTATCGCCACCCCAATATCCAGTTTGTCTGCAATAAAGTAACTATAATTAGGAGAGAAGCTGTAGCTGGTTATTTTGGCATTATTATTATTGATATAGGCGTTGGTGGTGGGGTCAAAATTTGCATAATTATATTTACTTGTTGAGAAACCAAAGCCGGCGCCCAGCATCTGGCTGCCTTTTTCTGTTTGTGCTTTAGCGGTTTGGATGGCAATAATTGATACGAATACCAAAAGGAGTTTTTTGTACATGTAAATTGTTTTTAAGGTTTATAAATTGATTGAAATCGGGTGTATGACGGCAAATGCGACATCGGGTTTAACCGGTTCAACAACAATTGTTATTATTTAAGATAAAGTGGTTATACTGTGCAGGTTAATTTTTATGGGTGCCTGTTTTTCTATGAAATTCCTTTATCTATTCAATTCAAGAATGTAAATTTGAATTCGTCACCTATCGCTAACCATAATGAAATTAACCTATCTGTTACCCATACTCTTATTATCAGGCCCCATATTTGCCCAGCAGCAAAAAGCGGATTCGTCAAATAAAGTCATAACTGTAAAAGAGGATTTTAAAGATGACTGGGCCGATCTGCGCCATTATGAGGCGGCGAACAAAGTATTAGTACCTGCTGCACCCAATGATAAACGGGTTGTATTTTTAGGTAGCTCTATTTTTGAGAATTGGAAAACTTTAGTGCCCGAATACTTTAACAACAAGCTATATATTGACCGTGGTATAGGCGGGCAAATATCCCCGCAGCTGCTTATCCGTTTTCGGCAGGACGTAATAAACCTAAAGCCTAAAGCCGTTATTATATTGGCAGGCAGTAACGATATTGCAGGCAGTACCGGCCATGTAACTAACGAGCGTATTATGGATAACATAAGATCAATGGTTGAGCTGGCCCGGGTTAATCATATAAAAGTTATTCTGTGCGCTTACTTGCCTGTTTATCAATACCAATGGCGTAAAGAGCTGCAACCTGCCAATACGATCATCGACCTCAATAATTTGATAAAAACTTATGCTGCCGAAAACAAACTAACCCTTCTTGATTATTTTACGCCCCTTGCCGATAGCCGTAATGGCCAAAAGGCCGAATTAACGCTTGATGGTGTACACCCTAATGTTGCCGGATATAAAATAATGGCCAAAATAACAGATGAAGCAATTGCCAAAACGCTAAATAGATAAATACTATGGAAAATACAGAAACTATAGTTAAAAACTATGTAAGCGCTTATAACAGTTTTGATGTAAATGGTATGATGGCTGATATGGGCGAATCAATAAAATTTGAGAATATATCTGACGGTAAGGTAAATATGACGCTTAACGGGCTTGATGAATTTAAAGCGCAGGCAGAACAAGGGAAAAACTTATTTAGCAGCAGAAAGCAAACTATTAAAGGTTTTACAGATACTAATGAACAAACCGAAATTGAGATAGCATATCATGCTGTGTTAGCTATCGACCTGCCAAACGGCATGAAAAAGGGCGACGAGCTAAATTTGAGTGGCAGATCGATCTTTAAATTTTCGGGGGATAAAATCGTTGAGATAACAGATATCAGTTAAGGTGAATGATTTGAAACTTTTCATCCTTCGTAAGCATTATATTGAAGAATAAATTTAACTGACCCATGAAAATAGCCACTTATAATGTTAATGGTGTAAATGGCCGCCTGCCGGTGTTATTGCGGTGGTTGCAAGAAACTGCACCCGATGTTGCCTGCCTGCAGGAATTAAAAGCACCCGATGAAAAATTTCCGGAGCAGGCCCTAAAAGATCTGGGTTATAACGCGATATGGCATGGGCAAAAAAGCTGGAACGGTGTAGCTATTTTAGCCCGCAATACAGATATCCGCGAAGTAAGACGTGGCTTGCCAGGCGACCCCGATGATACGCATAGCCGTTATATTGAGGCAGAAGTGAACGGTATAATTATTGGCTGCCTTTATTTGCCAAACGGCAACCCCGCACCCGGGCCAAAATTTGATTATAAGTTGCACTGGTTTGAGCGCTTAACCGCCCACGCTGCAGAGCTATATGCATCCGGCAAGCCCGTGGTATTAACCGGCGACTACAACGTTATGCCAACCGAGCTGGATGTTTATAAACCCGAGCGTTGGGTTGAGGATGCCTTGTTTCGCCCCGAAACACGGGCGGCTTTTAAAAACCTGGTGGCGCAAGGGTGGACAGATGCTATTAGAAAGCTTTATCCCGATGAAACGATATACACCTTTTGGGATTATTTCCGCAATGCATATGGCCGCGACGCGGGTTTACGTATCGATCATTTTTTGCTTAGTCCGCATTTAGATAGCCGCCTGATAAGCGCGGGTGTTGACCGTAACGTACGCGGATGGGAAAAAACAAGTGACCATGGCCCGGTTTGGATCGAGCTGGCCGATAAATAATACTTATCCTGTTAAATTAGCGGTAACGACAGACAAACCCTTGCCCAACACTTTTAACTGAATTTTTATAGGTTTGCTGTAATGGAACACGTATTGGATAACCCCGCATGGAGCGCCCTGATATCGGGTAATAAGCATTTAGCCCTGGGTAACGAATTTGTAAAATACTTTGATAGTGAAGTTTCGCCTTTTGCCGGATTCAAAAAAAATACGGCAGAGAATTTTCAGCGGTTGTATGAGCTAATGCCCTATTACAGGCCGGTACTATTTGTTTCGCCAGTAGAAATACAAATACCAAACCCATGGAAGGTGCTAAACACCGTAAAGGGGTTTCAAATGGTATGCGAGGCGCCAGGCACAGAACAAATTAATACACAGATAAAGATCCGGCCGCTTGTAAGCGAGCATATCCCACAAATGCTGGCGCTTACCAAATTAACCAACCCCGGGCCTTTTGCATCCCGAACTATAGATTTTGGGCATTACATGGGTGTGTTTGAAGATGATAAACTGGTAGCCATGGCCGGGCAACGGTTGCATGCTTTTTCATATGCCGAGATAAGCGCCGTTTGCACACATCCAGATCATTTGGGTAAAGGTTATGCCAGGGAGTTATTAGTATATCATATCAATCGTATCAAGGCGGCAGCCGAGGTGCCGTTTTTGCATGTTAGATATGATAACGAGCGAGCCGTTAATGTTTATAAAAGCCTTGGTTTTTCTACACGGACAGAAGTATATTTTTCTGTGATGCAAAAGGAAAGGTAAAAAAAACTTTTCGCGGAATTAAATAGGCACACACAAAAATTTACAAGCGCTGTTGAATTTCTAAAACAAAAGGGCTTAATTCGCAGGCTTTAAGCTGAGAGGGTAAAATCATGTAAGGGTCATAAGTGATTTTAATGTGTAACACTT
The DNA here is from genome assembly GCF_028288105.1 of Mucilaginibacter sp. Classification (GTDB taxonomy): domain Bacteria; phylum Bacteroidota; class Bacteroidia; order Sphingobacteriales; family Sphingobacteriaceae; genus Mucilaginibacter. The sequence continues at coordinate 4,457 of NZ_JAQBOI010000217.1, forward strand.
ACAAGATTTTATAGTTAAAGAACCTAACTTAAATATTACACTTAATAATATATCTTGTATAAATTAGTTAATACCCCCAACGTGCAGAAGAAATCAAATAATACAATATCTCAATTATTAAAAATATTATTGTTGCCCTTATTGATGGGTATTAATAGTTATGCCTATAGCCAGGTGAAAACGGGTACTGATACTTTAAAAGCCGATACAACTAAAGCCTATAAACAAGCCGTTGCCTTGTCAAAACAGTATGACGTTGGTGATTTGTTTAGTGATATTTTTCATCCAAAGAAAAAGCCCGATTCTGTTATTAAGAAATCTTCGGGGATCACCATCATACCAAATATAGCATCAAACCCAAGTATTGGGTCGCAGATAGGTATTAAGGCCGTAGCAGGCCGGGTATTGGGGAGTCAGCCCAATACTTTGATGTCTGTAGCCTCAACCTCTGCTTCTGTTACCACCAAGGGGATTCTTTATTTTTACATTAACCATAATGTATATACCCCGGGCAATAAATGGAATTTTCAGGGTAGCCTTGTGGCAGCCAAGTCTGTTACGCCCGATTTTGGTTTAGGTATTGGCCAGGGATCTGACGCAAGTCTTGCCGATCATGTATTAACCGATCCTGAGCGCAAAGGCTATGTTTTCAATTCTCAATATTATAATTTTAGGGAAAAGGTATATAAAGAGGTGGAGAAGAATTTGTTTGTTGGGGCGGGTGTATCATTTGATATCCGCAGAAAAATTGAGAATAAAGTAACAGATGATGAACTAACCCCCTATAATATTTACAGCGATAAATACGGGTT
>NZ_JAQBOI010000274.1 GCF_028288105.1 Mucilaginibacter sp.
CCGGGATAGAAATAAAGACACCGGTTGGCCCCATTTCAAAATACTTGGCCAATAAATAAGCAAAAGGGATCTGGAATAACCAGAACGTAAATAAATTTATTTTGGTAGGTGTCCAGGTATCTCCGGCGCCATTAAAAGCACTGGTGAAAACCATCCCCATGCCAAAAATAATAAAGCCCCCGCTTAAAATTTGCAACGAACGGGTGGCCACTTTTCTTACAACAGCGTCATCGGTAAAAAACGATGCGAACAGATGACCGCAGGTTAAAAACAACACACTCACTATCCCTAAAAAAACAACCGTATATTTTATGGTTTGATATACCGATTGTTCGGCCCGGTCTACACGGCCCGCGCCAAGGTTCTGCCCAACCAGCGTGGCAGCGGCGTTACTGAGGCCCCAGGCGGGCAACAAAAAGAACATCATTAACCGCAAGGAGGTTTGATAGCCTGCAGAACCCTTATCTCCCCCCGTAGTGGCAACCAGTTGCGTCAAAAATATCCAGCTGCAACTGGCTATTACAAATTGTAGAATGCCTGGCGCCGCCACTTTTATGATGGCTTTGATCTGGCTCCAGTCGGGGATAAAATAGCTTAAGCGTACCTTAAGCGCGTTTTTATTATTGAACAGATTATAAACCTGGTATAACACTCCCAGGCTGCGACCAATAGTTGTAGCTATGGCCGCCCCCGTTAAACCAAATGCGGGGATAGGGCCTAACCCTCTGATAAAGATGGGACATAAAATAATGTTGGCCAAATTAGCTATAAACAGGCTTCGCATAGCAACTGCAGCATTGCCTGCACCCCTGAAAATGCCATTTATTAAAAATAGTAATACGATGATGATGCTCCCGCTCATCATAATTTGGACGAACGGGGTGCCATGATCTGCTGTTTCTGTTGAGGCGCCCATGATTAGCAGCAGGTCGCGGGCGTGTAAAAATCCCAAAATACTGATCACCAGGTTTACAACTACAGCAATTACAATAGTTTGCATCCCTGCTTTTGATGCCGCCTCCGGGTTTTTTTCGCCAATGCGGCGGGCAACAACTGCTGTTGCGGCCATACTTAAACCTATGGCTAAAGAATATATTACGGTTAGTACAGATTCGGTTAAACCTACTGTTTGAATGGCGTGGCTACTGTTTTCTAAGTGGCCAACAAAATACAGATCGACCAAAGCGAAAACAGATTCCATAACCATCTCCAGCATCATGGGGATAGCTAATAAAACAATGGCTCTTTTTATGCTGATAGCGGTCAGATCAACTTCTTCGCCTTTTAATGATTGCTTTAAAATGCTGAAAAATGAAAATACTTTGCTTTGGGGCTTAGCGGTTTGTGACATATAAAGGTTAATTAAACAGGTGCTTATTAAATATGTAGCCTTTACGGCATAATGTGATGAAATGTAACGTATACAAATCTATATTTAAATTTAGTTGCCTATGCAGTGTATAAATGACATAAACAAGGGTGAATTGCGACAATTTAATGAAAACGTGCCATGGATATTTATCAATGATAAAGGGGATTGTAAACAATAAAAACCACTCACCATTTAACCCAATCAACCACTCACCAACCCACTAAAATGTACTTGTTAAATTCCTTGTACAATTAAAACCATAACCGTATCTTTGCGCCACAATTAATTAATTATTCACGCTTTAATATTATTCACGTAATGTATTTAGGTAAAGAAGCAAAGGCAGAGATCTTTGCAAAACATGGTAAAGCAGCTACTGATACAGGTTCAACTGAAGGTCAGGTAGCATTATTCACTTACCGCATCGCGCATTTAACCGGTCACTTGAAAAAGAACAAACATGATTTTTCAACCCAGTTATCGCTTCAAAAATTAGTAGGTAAACGCCGCGGATTGTTGGCATACCTGTTCAAAAAAGACATTGAAAGATATCGTGCTATCATCAAAGCGTTAGCGCTTAGGGATATTATCAAATAACTTTTCTTTATTTTTTAAAAAAAGCCGTCCGCATATGCAGGATGGCTTTTTTACTTTTGCAACAATACACACACACATAAAAAACCGATGCGCTCCGAAAGATGAAAAGCGCATCACAAAACAAACAAGATGAGTTTAAACGTAATTAAAAAGGTTATTGATTTAGGTGACGGCCGCACCATTGAGATCGAAACCGGTAAACTGGCCAAACAAGCAGATGGCTCTGTAGTAATTAAGATGGGTGATACCATGTTATTGGCTACGGTGGTATCATCGCTAGAAGCAAAAGAAGGGATCGATTTTTTACCTCTTTCTGTTGATTATCAAGAAAAATACGCTGCTACCGGTCGTATCCCCGGTGGATTTTTACGCCGCGAGGCACGTTTATCAGACTATGAGGTTTTGATCTCGCGTTTGGTTGACCGTGCATTACGCCCAATGTTCCCTGATGATTATCATGCTGATACACAGGTAATGATATCATTGATATCTGCAGATAAAGATATTATGCCAGATTGCCTTGCAGGTTTAGCTGCTTCGGCTGCATTAGCTTGTTCTGATATCCCTTTTAACGGGCCAATATCTGAAGTGCGTGTAGCTAAAGTTGATGGCCAGTTAGTTATCAACCCAACTTTAACCCAGTTGCAAACTGCAACATTAGAGTTTATTGTTGCTGGTAGCGAGCACGACATTAACATGGTTGAAGGTGAAAGTGCCGAAATACAGGAAGCTGAACTTGTTGAAGCTATCAAATTTGCACACACTGCTATTAAAATACAGTGTTTAGCTCAAAAAGAATTAACTGCTGAGCTTAACAAAACTGTAAAACGTGTTTACAACCACGAGCACAGCAACGAGGATTTGAAAAAAGCCATCTACGCTGCTACTTATGATCAGGTTTACGCTATTGCCGGTGCTGCATCTGCTAAAGATGAGCGTTCTGCCAGCTTTAAAGCGGTTAGGGATGCATACATCGCTACTTTAGGCGAGATTGATGATATCACTAAATCATTAGCTAAAAAATATTACCACGATGTGGAGTACGATGCTATCCGTAACCTTGTATTAGACGAGGGCAAACGTTTAGACGGCCGTACTACTACCCAGATACGCCCTATATGGAGCGAAATTGGTTACTTGCCATCTGCACACGGTTCTGCGGTATTTACCCGCGGCGAAACACAAGCATTAACCACTGTTACCTTAGGTGCTAAGGATGACGAGCAAATGATTGATGGCGCGTTTATTAATGGTTACCAAAAATTCCTGTTACACTACAATTTCCCAGGTTTCTCAACCGGCGAAGTTCGCCCTAACAGGGGTGCAGGCCGTCGCGAGATTGGTCATGGTAACCTGGCTATGCGTTCGTTAAAACGTGTTTTACCTGCCGAAGATCAAAACCCATACACTATCCGTATTGTTTCTGATATTTTGGAGTCTAACGGTTCATCATCAATGGCTACGGTTTGTGCCGGTACATTGGCTTTGATGGATGCCGGTATCAAAATCACCAACCCGGTATCTGGTATCGCGATGGGACTGATCACCAATGAAATGGGTACTAAATATGCTATCCTTTCTGATATCCTTGGTGATGAAGATCACTTAGGTGATATGGACTTTAAAGTAACCGGTACCGAAAAAGGTATTGTTGCTGTACAAATGGACTTAAAGATAAACGGTTTATCATACGAAGTTTTAACCAACGCGTTAAACCAGGCTAAAGATGGTCGTTTACATATCTTAGGCGAAATGGCCAAAACCATTACCGCGCCACGTGAGGATTACAAACCACACGCTCCGCGTATTGTAATGATCAAAATTGATAAAGAATTTATTGGTGCAGTAATAGGGCCCGGTGGTAAAATTATCCAGGAAATGCAGCGCGAAACAGGTGCTACCATCTCTATCGAGGAAAAAGACAACCAGGGTATTGTTCAAATATTTGCCGATAACAAAGCAGCTATTGACCAGGCTTTAGGCCGTATCCGCGCCATCGCTTCTAAACCAGAGGTAGGCGAGATATACGAAGGTAAAGTGAAATCAATTATGCCGTTTGGTGCATTTGTTGAAATTATGCCGGGTAAAGATGGCTTGTTACACATATCTGAAATTGACCACCGCAGAATTGAGACCATGGATGGTATCTTTAATGTAGGCGATGAAGTACGTGTAAAACTACTTGACGTTGATAAACAAGGTAAACTTAAGCTGTCGCGCAAGGCATTATTGCCACGCCCTGAGAGCAGCAAACCTGAGAGTAATTAATCAGGGTTAAATCCATAACGCAAAACCCTCTAAAAAGAGGGTTTTGCTATTTAATGAAAAAAAAATTTAATTAAAACAAAATTTAAACCTGAGTTGTTGAGTATAGTTAAGTATAACTGTATCAAACAAAGCTAAAACAAAGCCGGTCTGTTTATCGCAAATGACATCTATTAAAAATGATCCTTTAAGCTTTCTAAATAATTCTCCGGGGGTACAGGGCGGCGCGCAAACCGATCTTATCCAGAAGTTATTGTATGAAATTATTAGGGTAAAAGAGCTCATTACTTATTACGACTCCATCCCAAATGGGGCAGGGCAGCTTGGTTCTTCTATTTTGAATGAGCTGGTTACCGAAGCCTACAATTCCCTGGTGAATTACGATACTGTTTTAATGAAAAAATACTACGACCTGTTGCTTAACTGCGATTGATGGGTTATTTATTGATTATTGAATTAGCGATTTAGTTATTGATAAGAAAAATTGCATAGCGATTTTCACCTTTCCCCTAAAACCTTCTCGCGCAACTCTCTTGAAATTTCTTCGGTTACCTTAATAATATCATCGGCAACGTGGGTGTTGTTCTCAATGATCCTGTCGGCCTGGTTACGGTAGGGTAGCAGATACTCCTTATAGGCGGGTACAACGTGGTTTACCCATTTGTAGTACGCGTCCTCGTTTGAGTAGCCGCGTTCCAGCAGGTCGCGTTTAAGGCGGCGTTGCAGAGCAATGTCTTCATCGGCCTCAATAAAGATTTTCATATCCAGCTCTTTGGCTATTTTCTCAAAGTGCATTATGAATAATCCCTCTACAATAATGATGGGCGCCGGCTTTATCTCCAGCATTTTAGGAACAAGATCGGCATTGTTAAATGTGTACTCTTGTTTTAAAAAGCTTTGATTGTTCAGCAACTTGTATATATCGCTCTCAAAGTGGTCGTAATCTATAGTTGATGGCAGGTCAAAGTTATACTCTTTGTTCTCCTCCTTGGTCATGTTATGCGCCACCGGGAAGTAGTAGTCATCCTGCGATATCAAACATACCTCGTCGGCACTGAAGTGTTCCAAAAAGCATTTTAAAAAGAAGGTTTTGCCAGATCCGCTGCCACCGGCAACGCCAATTACGTAAGGTTTATTCATTAGGGGTACCGTAGCTGATATTTACATGAAAACGTTTGTCGAGTGCGCCTAATGCTTCAGCAACATTTTTGGTCATCACAATTATAGCATCCTTGGTCGACTCGCTATCGGTAAAGCGGCCAACTACCTTAGCAAAGGTGGTGCGGTTATTCATAGGGTTAGTTATGCGCATAACTGTGCCTATTGGGGCTGTACGGTGCAAAATAAGTTTTTTATTAGGGTCAAGGCTGGCATCATCTATCCAGGTAGCAACACCTTTTTCGTTCTTCTCAAATAAGCCATATTTGTTTGTTCCGGCCTTGTGGTTAGCCAGGCTATCGTCGGCAGCAACATAGGTAGAGTCGCGCTTCATGGTATCAGCATGGATGTCCTCAACAGGTGCAACGCCATTAGGCACCAGTAAAACCTGGCCTGGCGTTAAACTGGTCGACTTTAAATTATTTAATGCAGTAATGGCTTCAACTGTAGTATTAAAACGTTTGGCAATAGCATACAGCGTTTCGTGTGCGGATACCTTATATTGCTGTGAAGTAGCAGTTGCCGCAGGTGTTTGCGCAGGCTTCTGATCGTTATTTTTAACCGGCTGTTGCGTTACTGCAGGAGGCGTTTTAACCGGCGTTTGTTCGGCAGGTTTGGTTTGGGGTTGTGTTTTAACCGTCGCTTGCTCCGTAGGTTTAGTTTGCGGCTGTGTTACCGGTGGTTGCACTGTAGGAGCAGGTTTAACGGTTTCCACTATAGATCTTTCGGTAGGTACTTTAATAATTTGGCCAATTTGCATGCGGGCGTTATTATTAAACTTTTGGATAACCTTTGGGCTAACACCGTATTTACGGCCTAATGAGTAGTAATTATCTTTAGGATCGAGTTTATGCAGGATCACCTTTTTGCCGTTCAGGTTTTCAACACCAACAGAATCGGGCAGTGCCGATGCAAATATGGCAGAAGATACGCTAAGCAAAACGGTGGTTAATAGTAGTATTTTAAATTTCATAATAAATTCTTATTCAGTAATTTATACTTTTAAAACCTTTATTTCGGCCTTGTTTTTTATATAAATCAGTGCGTTTTTATGTAATACAAACGCCTCTGGCTGTAATTTTTGTATATCCTGGTTCAATAAATCGTGGTAAACCACATCATTGCCATTCATAATATACAGTTGCTGTTGTAGGGCCCCATTTTTTAAAGTGTGCAAAGATACAATTCTGTAACTATTATGGTTTAGGTAATGTACCATATTTCCGTAAGGTTCATCAGGCAAAGTGCCGGGAACCATCTGGTGTACGGGTATCATATCAGGTATGACTATATCGTTCTCCAAAGGTTTATCCGTGCCGGCATCATAAGGCTTTATTGTTTGGCCGGTAAGTATATCGACAACAAATAATTTTTTTGGCAGTATGTTGGTATTGTACACCACAGGGCCACTAACCGATAGGTGGTCAAAAGCCAGGCTGTAGTTGCTCCAAAGCTCTGCAGCTGTTATGGCATCAATGGCAATAATTGATTTGTGCTCGGGGCCACTTTCGTGCCTGTAATAATGCAATAGCATTACACCCTTGTAAATACCTTCAATACCGGTAAGCCAGCGCTCGGGTAGGGTATGAATGGTGAAATATGTTTCGCCGGTTAATAAATTAAGCGACGCGAAGCTGGTTTGCTTATCCTTTTCGTTACGGATCTCAATAGCCATTATATCTGTTTCCCCATCAATTTGCAGCCGCCATATGGTGCCATTAAGGGTTTGCGAGATGAATGGTTGTAGCATTGTCATTAAGTGTGCAAATATGGTTATTTATATTAAAACCTGTTAATTTTGATAAACAATGCCTATCACGGGTTGTTATCACGTAAAATAAATTATATCATGGACGCTGAAAAAATAAGCTTAGAAGAAGTTAAAGTAAAACCCGTAGTTGACCACCTGAACGACCTGCTGGCAAACTATCATATCCACTACCAAAAATTACGTGGCTGCCACTGGAATGTTAAGGGGAAAAGCTTTTTTACACTGCACGTAAAATTCGAAGAATTATATACCGAAGCACTTACCACTATTGATGAATTGGCCGAACGGATCCTTACCCTGGGTAAACCACCATATAGCACATTTAACGATTATATCACCACATCAACCCTAAAGGAAGTTAACACCATTGGTATGAAAGATACCGATATGGTAAAAGCCATAATTAAAGATATGGCTGTGCTTATTGAAATGGAACGCCAGTTACTGGACATTACCGCCGAAGCCGGCGACGATGGTACCAACGATATGGTGAACCGCTTTATGCAGTTTAAAGAAAAGAACACCTGGATGCTGCGCTCTTTTGTGAACGAAGATTAAGCTTTGGACGAAGGACGAAAAGATAAAGGACGAAAGACCATGGGGAATAAATATGGTGGAATGACGGTTAATGAACGATTATATGTGAGTGGATTGTGGGAAAAATTCGACAAAGCGATAGCGCAAAAAGACATTGATTTAATGATCGCTATACTTAAAGAAGTTGAACTAAATGATTCAAATATTCAAGCAATTTTAAAATCTGAGGGATTTGCAGCTTAATTAGTCATACAGAGCATATAAAAAAAGCGATGAGTTTTACTCATCGCTTTTTTTATGGTTGCAAACTGCAAACTTTTTACTGCCAACTTAAAACCGGTATCCCAAAGTTAAGTAACCGTTGTTATTGCTGTTTCTTAACATGGCAGACGGGCTTGCGGTGCCAACATCATAAGGGAATATATTTTGGTTGCCCGAGGAGTGTGCATAGGTAGCATCTACGTAATAGCTGCCAAAGCGCAGGCCAACACCACCACTCACGGTTTTAATATCGCTGCCGTTCTCTTTACGGGCGTTGCCTTGAATACCATAACCACCGCGTAGTAAAAAGAAATTGGTTAACCGGGCTTCGGCGCCAACATGCGCGTTAATAGTTGATTTGTATAAAGCTTTAATATCCGGGTTATCTATACGGTCACCGTCGTAGTCTGTGTTACTGCTTAGGTGCGCTGTGCTGTAGTCAACATACTCAACATCGCCGGTAATAAAACCAAAATGTTTAATAAATACTGATGCACCACCTGCTAATTTTAAAGGTGTACGTAAATTATAGTTCAGTGTATAATCGTCAGATTGGTTGCTGGTTGTAGAATTGTTTCCTATCTGTGAAGCAAGCCCTTCGTTATAAGCATCGTCTATATTGTAAAATGTAGGGGAGGTGAAAACCGCTCCTAAACGTACAGCTTCGGTAGGTTTATAAATAACACCCAGCCTTGCGGTAAACCCGGTACCTGTTGTTCTTTGGTTTTGTGAATATGCCGAACTAAAATCACGATTTACAGGTAGGTTGTTTTCTAACACAGATAGTGTGCCATCTTCGTAAAAGGTACTAAAAGAGGTATAATCTATATCGGTAAAGCTAAGGCCTAAACCTAAATAAAGCTTGTTGCTGTAATTACCACCGATAGAAAAATCGACAGATGATTGGCTTCCCCTACGATTAATAAAAGCTTCCTGGGTATTTGGGCCTACATTGTTGGCCCTATACTCGGATGTGGTTGGGGTAAGGGCATACTGATCTATCAGTTGATGGTCATAAGCCCAGCCAGCTAAGGTACCCTCATCAATACCGAATTGGTTTGCCTGGTCTGCATAGTAATTATTGATAGAGTTGACATTATTTGTACCACCGTAATGAATGTTTTGGTTAAAATCGTTTGTGCGGCTAAAACCAACACCATAGTTAACGCTTAACCAACCTTTGTTTTTATCGGCACCGGCAGGTTTGCTTAGCTGGTTATAAATAACAAGGGCTGCATTATTTAAATTAACAGTGTTACGGGAAGCTGAATTGGCTTGCCCAAAGTAGTTAGATTTAGATTTTGAACCATCAAACTCGGGCGTAATGCTAAACTCCGACCGGGTAAAAAAGCCTAAGCCTGCGGGGTTACCACTAACATTGCTTAAGTCGCCGCCAACTGCAGTACCGGCATTACCAACCGCTTTTATACGCGAGGTAGATCCGTTTGTAGTTTGCGAGAACCGGATGGCATCTTGCGAATACTGAGCAAAACTATTTTGGGTAAGTGCTACTATAGCAATTACACTTAGTATATATTTAATTTTCATAAACTTTAGGTATGTTAAAATTAGTTCCTTACTGGCCTGCCACCACCGCCGCCACCACCACTTGAACCGCCGCCGCCTCTTGAGCCACCGCTATTGCTTGATGGTGCAGGTGCAGAACGTTCAACACTTGGTTGATAAGTTGGCCTATCGGAACGTACACCACGTGTAGCACGGGTATCGCCATAAGCCGGCCTGCCCACATTACCGTTTGCAGGTCGCGACCCGCGGTTTGGAATGTAGCCTATGCCATTATTGTTGCCATAAGCTGTACGCGGGCGGTTACCAAATGCAGTACTGCCCGGGCTGCCGTTACCCCGGTAAGGGCGCGGGTTGTTGCGGTATGCCGAGTAGCCACCCCAATAGTTACCACCATAGCCATATCCATAACCAATACCCCAGAATGAGTATGGTGAATAACCCCATGGCGAAAAGCCATAACCGTAACCACCCCATGGGTAACCACCGCCAAAACCACCGCCGTAGCCATAACCGAAACCGCCACCATAGCCAAAGCCGGCACCGTAACCAAAGCCAAAACCAAGGTTAAAGCCGCTGCCATAATAGCCATAAGGCGAGTAGCCAGAATAGAAATTATCGTAATATCCGAAAGGAGAGTAATAACCGAAACGGTTTATACGTGATGAATAATCATCGTAGTAGTAGTAATCGTCTTCGTCGTCGTACTGGTCGTCGCCGGCATCCTGGTTGTATTCATCATTTCTGGTAATGTACACAGGCTCTTCGGCCGCGGTCGCGTGCGAGAAATACACGTCATCGTCGTTTTTTGAGGTGGTCGCAGTTTTGTTAACGGAGCAGGAACTCAGCGCTATAGCACTGATCAAAATCATTCCTTTAATAAGGTTCCTTTTCATTTTTGTAAGGATGTAAAGTTCTAAGGTCAAATAAACGTATAAATTTATAAATTTGGGCGTTATTAATTTTAATAACAAAGTCAATTTTCTATTCCAAAAATCAATATATGAGTAAAGGTGTTATTAGTAAAGACGAAGATTATTCGCAATGGTTTAACGACTTAATAATTAAATCTGATCTTGCCGAATATTCGCCGGTGAGAGGCTGCATGATCATTAAACCGTATGGTTATTCTATCTGGGAAAAAATACAGGCGGTGCTCGATAAAATGTTTAAAGAAACAGGGCACAGTAATGCTTACTTTCCGTTGTTGATACCAAAATCCTTTTTCTCAAAAGAAGCCAGCCACGTGGAAGGCTTCGCTAAAGAATGTGCCGTGGTTACCCACTACAGGCTAAAGAACGATGGAAGCGGTAATATTGTTGTGGATGAGGATGCGAAATTAGAAGAAGAATTAATTATCCGTCCAACATCAGAAACTATCATCTGGAACACCTACCGCGGATGGATCCAAAGCTACCGCGATCTGCCTATTCTGGTAAACCAATGGGCCAACGTTATGCGCTGGGAAATGCGTACCCGTTTGTTTTTGCGTACCAGCGAATTTTTATGGCAGGAAGGCCATACCGCCCACGCAACAGCCGACGAAGCAATAGCCGAAACAGAACAAATGCTGAACGTTTATGCAGATTTTGCCGAAAACTGGATGGCATTGCCCGTTGTAAAAGGCCGTAAAACACCCAACGAACGTTTCGCCGGTGCTTTAGATACCTATTGTATTGAAGCTTTAATGCAGGATGGTAAAGCGCTGCAGGCAGGTACATCTCACTTTTTAGGGCAAAATTTTGCCAAGGCGTTTGATGTAAAGTTTACCAATAAAGAAAACGTACAGGATTTTGTTTGGGCAACCTCATGGGGGGTATCAACCCGTTTAATTGGCGCGCTGATAATGGCCCACTCTGACGATGCCGGTTTGGTATTGCCACCAAAATTGGCACCAATACAGGTTGTTATTGTACCAATTTATAAACACGACGAGGAACTGGAAAACATTACCACGTTTGTAAACGCACTTACAAAAGAGCTGCGTTCAAAAGATATCACTGTTAAGTTTGATAAACGCGATACACACCGCCCGGGTGCTAAGTTTGCCGAGTACGAACTGAAAGGCGTTCCATTGCGCGTTGCCATTGGCAGCAGGGATATGCAAAACGGTACAGTTGAGCTTGCCCGCAGGGATACCAAAACAAAAGAAACGGTAAACCAGGAAGGCCTTGCCGCGCATATCGAAGCTTTATTAGAAGAGATTCAAACAAATATCTACGCAAAAGCGGCAACGTTCCGCGAGGAAAACACTACCGAGGTGGATACTTACGACGAGTTTAAGCGCATGCTTGATGAGCAGCCGGGCTTTTTATCGGCCCATTGGGATGGCACCGCCGAAACCGAACAAAAAATAAAAGATGAAACTAAGGCTACAATCCGTTGTATACCTTTGAACAATAAACAGGAAGAAGGCAAATGTATTTTGACGGGTAAACCGTCTACGCAAAGGGTACTTTTCGCAAGAGCGTATTAATGATTAGTGAGTGGTTGATTGGGTTAAGTGGTGAATGGTTTTAGCTGCACATGCATTTTTAATATTTAAAGACTAATAAACCACCAATCAAAAATATGGCCTCATTTACGGATCTGGAAACATGGAAGCAATCAAGAAAGATCAGGAACTACGTTTCTGATCTTGTAAAGAAATTCCCGGTTGACGAAAAATTTAGACTGATAGACCAGATCATACGTTCTTCCCGTTCTATTGGTAATAATTTGGCAGAAGGACACGGCCGTTTTCATTATCAGGATAATATCCGCTTTTGTATAATGGCAAGAGGTTCATTAACCGAAACGCTGGATCATTTGATTATCGCATTAGACGAGAAAATTATTAGTGAAGAAACTTTGCAATCATTTCAACCGGAGTACGAAAGCTGTTTGAAATTAATAAATGGTTACATTCAATATTTAAAAAGTAAAAAAACGGGTGAATAGTTGATTGTGAGAGTAGTTGATTTACGTCGCTGCTCCCCAACAAACAACCACTCACCACTTAACTCAATCAACCACTCACCAACCCCATGAAATTCGGAACAAAAGCAATCCACGCAGGGCAGGAGCCCGACCCAACTACCGGCGCTATTATGACGCCGATATACCAGACATCAACCTACTGGCAAAAATCGCCGGGCGATAATAAGGGTTACGAGTACTCGCGCGGTACAAACCCAACCCGCAAGGCGCTGGAAGATTGTTTGGCAGCTTTAGAGAACGCAAAGTACGGCCTGGCTTTCTCGAGCGGTATGGGTGCTACTGACGCGGTAATGAAATTGCTTGCCCCGGGCGATGAGGTGATTACCGGTAATGATCTTTACGGAGGCTCATACCGTATCTTTACTAAGATATACGCCAATTATGGCATCAAATTCCATTTCCTTGATCTGTCGAACCCCGATATTATCAACGAATATGTGAATGATAAAACTAAACTGGTTTGGATAGAAACACCTACCAACCCTACCATGCAGGTGGTGGATATTGAAGCGATAGGCAAAATAACGAAAGCTAAAAATCTGCTGTTTGTGGTAGATAATACCTTTGCTTCGCCTTACCTGCAAAACCCTATTGATATGGGTGCCGATGTGGTAATGCACTCGGTTACCAAATACATTGGCGGCCACAGCGACGTGGTAATGGGTGCCCTGATGCTGAACGATGAGGAGCTTTACAAAAAGCTTTGGTTCATTTACAATGCCTGCGGAGCTACACCGGGCCCTATGGATAGCTTTTTGGTGCTACGTGGCATAAAAACCCTGCACCTGCGCATGAAAGCGCATTGCGAAAACGGCCGCCAGATTGCCGAGTTTTTGAAAGACCACCCGCGCGTAGAAAAGATCTACTGGCCGGGTTTCCCTGATTCTAAAAACCACGATATAGCCAAAAAGCAAATGCGCGATTTTGGTGGTATGATATCCATTGTATTAAAAGGTGCCGATCTAAAGGAAACTTTCCGCATTGCATCGTCATTTAAAGTATTTGCCCTGGCCGAATCATTAGGCGGTGTAGAATCGTTGATCAACCACCCCGTAAGCATGACCCACGGATCTATCCCTAAAGAGGAGCGTGAAAAAGCCGGTGTGGTAGATAATTTACTGCGCCTAAGTGTAGGGGTAGAGGATATTGAAGACTTGTTAGAAGATTTGAAACAGGCATTAGCTTAAGAAAAGCCAGTATATAAGAGTCAAGAGCCAAGACGACAAGTTCCATTCTTGTTTCTTGGCTCTTGTTTCTTAATTCTAAAATTATGAATGATAACCTCAAGTCCTTCCTCGACCAAAAAGTTGCCCAATATAACCGCCCCGAGTTTATTGCGAACGACCCGATAAGTATCCCGCACCTATTCAGCAAAAAGCAGGATATCGAGATCATGGGGTTTTGGGCGGCCACACTGGCTTGGGGGCAACGGGTTACTATCATCAAAAAGTGCAGGGAATTAATTACCCTGATGGATGGCGCACCCTACGATTTCATCATCAACCACGAAGAACCCGACCTGAAGAAACTCCTGCACTTTAAGCACCGTACCTTTAATGATATTGATACGCTATATTTCATAGCATTTTTTAGATGGCATTACGAGAACTATGATAGTTTGGAGGATGCATTTGTACCGAAGCCCCCCAGCCCCCTGAAGGGGGAGCAGGATACCTTACTTGCTAATCAAAAACTCCCCCTTCAGGGGGGTGGGGGGCCTGTGGAAACTGCCCTCAACCACTTCCGTTCTTATTTCTTCTCCTTACCTGATTTTCCGCATCGTACAAAAAAGCATGTGTCATCTCCATCGCAAAAATCTACCTGTAAACGGCTGAATATGTTTTTGCGCTGGATGGTACGTAAGGATAATAATGGTGTGGATTTTGGCATCTGGAACCGACTAAAATCCGCCGACCTGATCTGCCCCTGCGACCTGCACGTTGACCGTGTTGCACGCCACCTCAAACTCATTACCCGCAAACAAACCGACTGGCAAACGGCCATTGAATTAACCGAAGGTCTAAAAGAACTTGACCCTCTTGATCCCGTTAAATATGACTTCGCCCTGTTTGGTTTGGGTATCGAGGAGCGCTGGGGGATAGAAGGGATATTGCCGGAGTTTGATTGAATAGGTCGCCTGTCATTTCGAACGATAGTGAGAAATCTTGTTCGTTTGATAGGCGGTGAACTTTGCATAATGAACAAGATTTCTCCTCGTACCTCGTTCGAAATGACAATAGTTTTTTAACTTTAAGTCAAAATACAATCCCATTGGCAACATCAGAAGAATACAACCTGTCAGATTTCCTGAACGGAAAAAGCGAGCATACGCTTATGCTGTTTGATCATTTTGTAAATAGCATTAATACTATTGGTAAAGTAGAATTAGTACCGTTGAAAAGTATGATAGGCCTGGATAATGGCCATAAACGTATTGCCTATATCACCCAATTGGGTAAAAATTTCATCCATGTAGTATTCCCGTTTAAGCAGGAATATCCGGATAATCTCTGTTTCCAGAAAATAGCCCAGGTGCCCGGCCAGCAACAGTTCAATCACCATTTCAGGATGTTGAATATAGAGGATGTGAATGATGAAGTGTTAGAATTTATGCGTTTCGCTTATCGCGAAGAAGCCTGAAAAATGAACAGCATTATCTAACTCAGTTTCCAGTCGGGCCTTTCAAAATGGCAGGTATAACCATAAGGGTGCTTTTTTAAATAATCCTGATGCTCCTCTTCTGCATCCCAAAAATCAGTTTCAGGTACTACTTCGGTAACTATTTTACCAGGCCATATACCAGAAGCTTCCATTTCTGCGATCAATGCATTTGCTGTTTCGCGCTGGCTTTCATTGGAATAAAAAATGGCAGAACGATACGAAGCGCCAATGTCGTTGCCTTGTCTGTTCCGTGTTGTTGGATCATGGATCTGGAAGAAGTATTCCAACAGTGCACGATAAGATAAAACTGACGGATCAAACACTACTGCTATGGCTTCAGCATGTGTACCATGGTTCCGGTATGTTGCATTCGGTACGTTGCCGCCGGTGTATCCCACAACAGTAGAAATAACACCGGGATATTGCTTGATAAGTTCTTCTACTCCCCAAAAACAACCGCCGGCCAAAATAGCTTTTTCAGTATTCATATAGCTTTATTTTAATGATAACTAAGGTATGGGACAAATAATTAAATGGCAACAATAACCGCAGTTTGCTCCATTCATTTTACCCTTAGCTTACATATTAAAGAAGGGTAATAGCTATTTGTTTGGGCGGATATTGAAATATAAGAACCACAAACGTATAGATATCCATTATAGATTCGTTACCAAAAGTTTGGGCTTTTAAAAAAGATTATTGAGGATGGTGATGTGTGCCGGGATCGATCATCGCTATCCCGCTCTCATAGAAATCATTAGAAAAAGCCGGCCTGTTTTTAGCCTTGTTGTAATCCGACTCTTTTTTAAGAATATAAAATACCAGTGCCGACCAAATGAACGGCACAAGAACCGTAAACCAGGTGTTTATTCGCTTTTGCTTTTTAGTGAAAAGTGTTGTGTTGCCTATTCTGATAATGGTATATATGGCAAGAAAAGCATGGGCTATAAGTAATAAAAGAAGTATTATCTCTATGCCGTCCATATCTCAAATCTACGCTTCTTCTTTAAAATAAACCTTATAATAGTTCATTGATTTATCATCATCAAAGCCTTTCTCTATCAGCTTGTTATCGCCATGGATATAGATGTGGAAATTCTTATCCAGCTTTAAAACGCTTTTGTAAACCCGGGCCTGTTTTTTTACGGCGTTGCCCGATATCTCGAAGTTATCGGCTATGGTAGTATCAAATTCCTCTTCGTACTGGCTTTTAAAGTTTTTGAAGGACGTAATAGCTTCGGGGTTGCTGATCACTTCTTCGCTAAACTCATCCAGGTCAAAGGTTTCTTTTTCCTTAAAATACTTCATTGAGCGGTTAAGCAGATCTATCTTATCAGTTTTGCTCATTTCAAACTCGTCGTCAAGCTTTTGGGTAACAAAGTTTTTGTATACGCCCAATGTGTTGATGGTTTGGTTAAAACTGTCATTACGGATCTTTAGCTGCAGAAATTCGTCCTTCCAGTAAACCGCGGCATCTTGTCCGCCGCTAACTTTATCAACCACAACCACTTTGTAACCATTTTCTTTTTCGATATTGAAGATCAGCACACCTTTATCCAGCTTATTAATATTAATGGCATCCTGCTCATAATCTACCGCGAAACCACCCTGATCCGGGTACACCTTTAGGTAGGTTTCTTTATTTTCTGATTTAAATATCCCAATGGCATCCAGCGGATTGCCCTCTATTTGTACCTTGTTAAAGTAAACCACGTATAGTTCGCCTCCTTTAATGTTGGGGTGGGTGCTTACTTTGTACAGGTGTTTGGCAATCTGTTCAGACATTTCCTGAAACTTTTCTTTATCCTCAAATACTTTTGTAGCAAAGTTATGCAGCTCGTTAAGCGCAAGGTCGTCGCTGCTGTGCATCAGATGGTAAACCTCGTTGGCCTTTTCAAAAGGTTTCAAAAAATACTGCATCAATAGGTTGGGGATAATATCATCTTTCAACTCAAGCGGTTGTCCAGACAAGGCGTACATTTCGCCCTGCGATTGATTACCAACGTGGTGTACAGAAATAGTATCGAGAGAAGCTTCAAAAAAAGTTACCATAGTGTGGCGAAAATAAAACTTTTAGTTCATAGTAAATTGCGACTTTTGCAGATAGTAAAATGATACAAACAGAAGAGACTATAGTAGCGCTTGCCACACCAAACGGCACAGGGGCAATAGGGGTTATAAGGCTTTCGGGCCCGGATGCGATAACTATCGCGCAAAAAGTTTGGAAAGGTAAAGACCTTACCCAACAAGCATCACATACCCTACATTTTGGGCGTATTGTAGATGCCGACCTGGAACTTGATGAGGTAGTGGCTTCCTTATTTGTAGCGCCACGTTCATACACGCGCGAGAACGTGGTTGAGATCTCTTGCCATGGGTCAAACTATATCATCGAATCTATAATAAAATTGCTGATCAGGAATGGCGCGCGTGCTGCTAAAGCTGGCGAGTTCACTTTACGTGCATTTTTGAATGGTCAGCTTGATCTTTCGCAAGCAGAAGCAGTTGCCGATCTGATAGCATCAAACTCTAAAGCATCGCAGCAAGTAGCCCTGCAACAATTACGCGGCGGCTTTAGTAACCAATTGCAACAACTGCGCGATCAACTGGTTCAGTTTGCATCCCTGATAGAACTGGAGCTTGATTTTGCCGAGGAGGATGTAGAATTTGCTAACCGCGACCAGCTAAAAAAACTAACACACGATATTACCCGTGTTATTGGCAGCCTGATACAATCATTCGAATTAGGTAATGCAATAAAGAATGGTGTAAATACGGTTATAGCAGGCAGGCCAAATGCCGGGAAATCTACCTTGCTGAATGCTTTGCTGAACGAGGAACGCGCCATTGTGAGCCATATCCCTGGTACCACGCGTGATACCATAGAGGAGGTGCTGAACATACAGGGTATTAATTTCCGCCTGATTGATACTGCCGGCATCCGCGAAGCCACAGATACTATTGAACAGATAGGTGTGCAGCGTACCATGGAAAAGATAAGCCAGACTGCCTTGCTGTTGTATGTTTATGATGCCGGTGAGATAAGCCTTGCCGATTTGAACAGTGATATGGAAAGCCTGCAAAAGCCCGGTGTAACCATGCTGATCATTGCCAACAAGGCAGATCTGTTGAATGCTGAACAATTATCTGCTTTGCCACATACCGATAGGGCCATTATTATATCTGCCAAACAGAAACAACATATTGACGAACTAAAGCATAAGATATATAGCGCTGCAGTAAAAGATCAGCTAACGGGCCACGAAACGCTGGTAACCAATATCCGCCATCTGGAAGCGCTTCAAAAAACTGAAGAAGCATTGATACGGGTTTTGGCGGGAATAGATACAGTAACATCAGATTTCTTGTCCATGGATATAAAACAAGCCCTGCATTACCTGGGCGAGATAACCGGTGCTGTTACAACGGATGATTTGCTGGAGAATATCTTTAGTAAGTTTTGTATCGGTAAGTAGGCCTATTAAACAACCACAAATTTTGGTAACTAACGGTAAGGTATAATCCTTTAGAGTAAAAAGTCCAGGCAAAACAAAGCCCTGCTGGCTTGCAGGGCTTTGTTTTGCAGTTCGGACAAAATCTGAACCGATTTATTGGGCCTATACGTCTTGTCTTAATAGTCCAGTGGTGAAGATAGTCCTTATCTACTGAAATGTAGAAACCACCTGCTCTGCTGTTCCAATCGCATTTGCACCGACAAGAAAACGAAGCGGTGGATTTCCTGGCTGCAAATGCGGCTATTACTTCCAAAAGTGGACAAGGCACCGGGTAGTTACTTACCATTGATGCCTTCGTATATCCCTTTCTGGTTAGGGATAAAAACAGATTGAATTTCTTCGCCGCAACGATCTCGATGATCAGGTAGCGGGTGTTGCCGCTGCCAACCGGAAACCAGGGCACACCTGTGCAGGTCAGGGCCATTATATTTGCGATTGCATCATTGCTGATTACGAGTTCAGCGCAGGCGCAAACCGCCACAGCAAAACCCGTTTGATCACATCAAGCAGATCAACGCCGGTGTTTCAAGTGCAATCCGCCTGTTGAAATACCGCTCCTGCGGTCGTTTCCATTGCTGGGCCTGGCTTCCTAATGCAGATTCATACCCGTTATCCACAATATTGGTGTAGTGAGTAAATAGCAGTTAAAACGTGCAAACGTTGCTCACAATCGTATAAAGTTGGATTGCGGTATATTTTCTAATAAATTGCTCGTTTCATAGCTCAACTGTATGATTACCAACCCGGGCTCGGGGTTACTTCATTAAATCATTGATTTCCTAAATTATTGCCAGCCCCCTCCTAACGAGCGATATAAATAAACTATTGCCTGCAGTTGCTGTAACCGGTCATTAACGCTGCTTAGCTGGGCAGACAATAAACTTTGCTGCGCAGTTAATACTTCGGTATAATTTGCTGACCCGTACCGAACCAATTGTTGCGTGTAATTAACAGCTTTTGTTAAATTATCCAGTTGGTTAACCCGATCCTTTGCCTTATCGCCCGCTGTTTGGTATGACATTAAGGCGTTTGATACATCCTGCCCGGCGCTCAATACCGTGTATTGAAAATCCAATAGCGCTTGTTCCTGCTGCTCTTTTGTCACGGTCAGCCTGGTTTTATTAGCGCCTTTATTAAAGATCGGCTGCGTGATACCTGCTGTTAAATTTCCAATCAGCGACCCAACGCCAAAAAACGATGAGTAACTCGAGTATCCGCCGGAACCGCTCAATGTTATTGCAGGATAAAAATACGTACGCGCTACATTAGTAAGCTCGTAGGCATTTCTGAAAGTATATTCGGCAGCAAGTACATCAGGCCTATTGGCCAGCATTTGGGCCGGCACACCGGTACTAAGCACCGTAATTGGTTGTTGCGCATCAATTTTGGCCCTTTCTATCGGGCCTGGTGGCTTGCCTAATAGCAGGTTAATGATGTTTTCTGTTTGCCAGATAGATTGCTTTAAATCGGGGATGGTAACCGCAACGGCATATTTGCTGGCTTCGCTTTGCACAACTGCTGCACCGGTAACCACATCTGCAACTTTTAATGACTTCATGGTGTTAACCGTAGCCTGCCAGCTTTTTACACTTTGCTCGGTAACTGCCAGTTGCTTGTCTAAAGCCATAAGGTTATAATAATTATTGGCTATGTTGGCAATTAAAGCTGTTTGCACCGCCTTTGCACTCGCTGAAGATTGCATTAGCGAAGCAAATTGCGCTTTTTTCGCACTTTTCAATTTACCCCAAATGTCCGCTTCCCAGCTGGCTGTTAGTTCTGCCGAATAAATACGGCTTTGGCTTGTGCCATTGAAAGTCTGCGGCTTGGCAGCGCCGTTCATGGACACACCTGCGTCGGTATTTACAGATGGATAAAAGGCCAGTTTACTTTGATCAAAGTAGGCTTGCGCCTGCCTGGTTACCGAGTAGGCTTTTTGCAAGTCGATATTATGGCTAATGCCTTCTGTTATCAGCTTTTGCAGGAGCGTGTCTGTAATAACTTCTTTCCAATGCAGTTTAGCAATGGAATTAGTATCGGCACTTTCATTTTGCCTGAATAAATTGGCACTGGTTATTGATGGTTTTTGATACTCTTTAGTAACGTGGCAAGCGGTTAGCATAGCTAACACGCCCGCAAATCCTATATTTTTGATAATAGCTTTCATGGGCTATGAATTTGTGTTTGGGATGATATTAGTTGTATTGGTTGAAGCCGTTACGGGGATATCGGTCTTTTTGAGGCGCTCTTGCAGGCTTTGGAAAATAACGAACAGTACCGGTGTTATAAAAATGCCGAATACGGTACCGATAAGCATACCACCTACGGCCCCGGTTCCAATAGACCGGTTACCGTTAGCTCCGGCCCCTGTAGCCAGCATCAATGGCACAAGGCCCAAAATAAATGCGAAAGAGGTCATCAAAATTGGTCTAAGCCGCGCCTGGGCACCGCTTACGGCGGCTTCTACTATGCTCATGCCGCTTCGTCTTCTTTCTGCCGCAAACTCTACAATAAGGATGGCATTTTTTGCAAGCAAGCCGATTAGCATAATAAGGGTGATCTGCAGGTAAATATTATTGGCGATGCCAAACAGGTATGCGAAAGTGAAAGCCCCGGCGATACCAATAGGTATGGTAAGCAAAATAGAAAGCGGCAGAATATAGCTTTCATATTGTGCACTTAATATCAGGTAAACAAAAACCAGGCAAAGCAAAAAGATATAGATCGTTTGGCTGTTGCCCGATAACTCCTCGCGGGTGATACCAGAGTATTCATAGCTATAACCTTGCGGCAACTGCTGTGCCGCAACCTGTTGAATAGCCGTTACCGCCTGTCCCGAGCTAAAACCTGTATTAGGGGTGCCGTTTATACTTATAGAGGTAAAAAGGTTAAACCGCGTAATAGCTTGTGGGCCGTAATCTTTGGTTAGGGCAACAAACTCAGTAATTGGGATCATATCGCCGGTAGCATTCCTTACAAATACCGAATTTAGGCTTTCTGGCGTCATCCGGTACTCAGGCGATGCTTGTACCATTACCCGGTATTGCTGGCCAAACTGGGTAATATTTGATGCATAAATGCCCCCATAGTACCCTTGCATAGCCCCGGTAATATCGGTAACGTTTAAACCTGCTTCTTTTATTTTAGGCACGTTTACATTCATGAGGTACAGCGGAAAGTTGGGGTTGAAGGAAGTCGTTGCAAACTGTATTTCGGGCCGTTCTGAAAGTGCCGATAGAAAATCCTTGCTCACCTTGTAAAATGAGGCGATATCGCCACCTGTTTTATCCTCCAGTTGAAAGGCGAAACCGCTGGATGCCCCGAATCCTTGTATGGTTGGCGGCGAGGTAAACTTAACTTCGGCCTCTGTAATATCGGCAGATTTGGCAATCAGCTCTTTAATAATAACCTGGATATCCCTTTTCCTTTCTGTCCAGGGAATGAGGCGCATAATCACCATGCCATAGTTGTTACCGCTTCCTGCCAGCTGGTTCCGGCCATTTACGCCTAAAACATTATTAACTTCGGGAATAGAATGTGCAAGTGCTTCAATTTTCCGGGTTACTTTATCAGTACGGTCAAGCGATGCGCCTGGTGGCAAGGATATACTGCAACTTATTGCACCTAAGTCTTCGCTGGGTACAAAACCTGTTGGCGTTACTTTGCTGGTAAAATATAATAATGCCACGAATGTTAAAAGCAACGAAATGGGTATCCACTTCTTTCGGCTGAAAAAAGTAACTGCCTGGATGTAGCGTTTGCTCATCCTGTCAAATCCTGTATTAAAGGCCAGGTAAAACTTCTGTATAAAGTTTAACTTCTTGTTTTCTTTGTCGTGCCCTTTCAAAAACAACGCACATAAAGCTGGACTTAAGGTAAGCGCATTTATAGCCGATAGAACAATGGCTATTGCCAGTGTTAAACCAAACTGCTTATAGAAAATACCGGCAGAGCCGCCAATGAAACTTACGGGTATAAACACGGCCGACATAACCAATGTTATAGAAACAATTGCCCCCGATATTTCACTTAAAGCATCAATGCTCGCCTGGCGGGCTGAGTGATAACCGGAGTCCAGTTTGGCGTGTACGGCTTCTACAACCACAATGGCATCATCCACAACAATACCAATTGCCAGGATAATGGCAAATAAGGTAAGCAGGTTAATGGTAAACCCAAACATTTTTAAGAAGAAAAATGTACCTATGATTGCCACGGGCACAGAAATAGCCGGAATGAGCGTTGACCGTAAATCCTGCAGGAATATAAACACAACTATGAACACCAGGATAAACGCTTCAAGCAAAGTGTGAAGCACTTTATCAATAGAAGCATTAAGAAAGTCATCTGTATTTTGTAGAGTGACATACTTAATACCCGGAGGAAAATTCTTTTCTGCGACGGCCATGGCCTTTACTGTTTCCTGTATCACCTGGTGCGCATTAGAGCCTGCAATTTGCGATACGTCTATAGAAACGGCCGGATGACCATTCATCCTGGTTGTGGTAAAATAATTAAGCGCGCCTAACTCAATTCTCGCCACGTCACGCAGCCGCAGCAGCCGGCTCCGGCTGCTTGAACGGACAACTATATTGCCGAATTGAGCAGTGTCTACCAAAGTGCCCGGATATTTGATCACATACTGAAATGCCTGGTGCCCGCGTTCGCCAAATTGCCCTGGGGCGGCCTGAATGTTCTGGTCGGCCAGCGCAGTGTTTATATCGGCTGGCACCAATCCGTAAGATGCCATGGCCTGCGTATTTAACCAAATACGCATAGAGTAATCCATCTGGCTGGGTAGCGAGGCGTCGCCCACACCCTGTATCCTTTTAATTACCGGGATAACGTTAATGTCGACATAATTCTGTAAAAAGGTTTGATCGTAAGCAGCGCTTTCACTGTAGACAGAGTAAGTAAGTAAGCTGCTTGTTTGCTTTTTTTGCACGGTAACGCCCGCTTTGGTAACCTCCTGCGGCAAAAGTGCCGACGCCCTGGAAACCGCGTTTTGAACGTTCACTGCTGCGATGTTGGGGTCGCCACCTACTTTAAAGCTCACGGTGATATTTGCAGTACCGTCGTTACCGGCGGTTGAGGTTACATAATCCATGTTTTCAACCCCGTTGATCTGCTGCTCGAGCGGTATGATAACGGTTTTCAGTACTACATCAGCATTTGCCCCGCTGTATGTTGCTTGCACCTGCACGGTTGGCGGCGCGATATCAGGGTATTGTGAAATGGGAAGCGTAAGCAAGCCCACAATACCTATAGTTACAATTATAATGGAAACGACCGTTGAAAGAACTGGCCGTTCTATGAATTTTTTTAACATGATTTGGGATTAAATAAGCGGAAAGGGTTCTATGGGTTGTTATAAACAGAATCGGCATTCAGCACTTTGGGGGTGATCTGCAATCCTTCCCGTAATGACGCCACGCCGTCGACAACTATTTCTTGTCCGGATTTAAGACCTTTACCTACCACATAAAATTGACCGGGACTGCCCGTAACAACCAACTCCTGAGATTTTACTTTATTGGCTGCATCCACTACATATACAAACAGTTTCCCTTGTATCTGATAAGTTGATTTTTGAGGAACCATTATGGCGTTATTTATTGTTTGCGGAATCCTTACAATGGCGCTGCTGCCACTACGTACCATCGCACCTGGATTGCTAAAAGTAGCACGCATATTTATGGATCCCGTTTGTGAGTTGATCAGCCCGCTTGCGGTTTCAACTTTACCTTTAACGGCAAGTTGGGTACCATTAGCCAATACCAGTGTAACCGGGGGCAAAGTGCTTAGCTTTTGCTGAATGGTTGCACCCTTTACTGCTGAAAAAAAATCAAGCCCCTGTTTTTCGTTGATCGAGAAATAGGCATAAATGCTTTCTATATTAGATACGGTGGTTAAAGGGTTAGCAGTTGTACTGGTTATTAAACTTCCTATCTTATATGGAAGCATCCCTATCACACCATCTGCGGGGCTGTAAATAGTAGTGTAACTTAAATTTGTGTTAGCGTTGTTCAGTGCAGCCTTTGCCTGAGCCAAAGCTGCCTGTTTCGATTCCAGCGTATATAATGCCGATTTAAGTTCATAGGGGCTCACAATATCTTGTTGAACAATGGGTCGTACTTTGTCAACCTGCATTTGCGCAGCATTTACATCAGCAACAGCTATTTTAATATTGGCTTGTGCCGTGTTTACATTTTGCTCATACTGTGGTGCGTTTATTTTAAACAAAAGCTGCCCCCGTTTTACAGAGGCGCCTTCGTCTACAAAAATATTTTCTACATAGCCGTCAATTTTAGGCCTGATCTCGATATTTTGTATGCCCAGGATAGAAGCAGGATAATCGGTATTGATCTCCGTTTTTCTGGGGCTTAGCTTCATCACTGTAAATGTTTTAAGTGGCGTTTGCGGTGTTTTATTGCCAGAACTACCACATGACGATATAGTTATTAAAGTGATGAACAATAAAGGGTATAATAGGATTTTTACTTTATTCATGATTAATGAGGTACGTTACTGCAATAGGGTAAACGCAGGAAGATTGACCAATCCAAACGGATTAGATCTTCAGGCAAAACCTATAGCATAATGGAAAAAAGGAAAAGAAAGTAGTTTAGGCGAACGTTGGGGGGCCTCTTAACGACTGAAAATCAGTAAAATCAAATTTGCCTGCGGGCACATTTAACTGATAAAATTTAAGTTTCGGTATAAATACAAAAAGGACGTTAAAATTGAATTCTGTTTCTGGAGGCAATACAACAGGATAGAATTTCTGTGTAAAGCACTGCAGTTTAATGAGTCGCTCTCTTTCTGCTGTATTTTTAATCTTGGAGGTATGATGTCCGGCTTTAGCCTGCAAAATTTCGCCATAGCGCATTATTATTTCCCCCTGTAATGCGAAGAAAATAATGGCTACTATGCTGAGCCTGCTTATAAACCTGAATATCTTAACCATTAAAACAGATAGTTTTAATTATAACTAATTTTGAAACGAAGGAACACATCAATTCTGTAGAAAATTAGTTTACGCAGCCGTGTAACAAGATAATTACCTATTCCTTACAAGAAAAACAAGAAATGTTATTGTTTAGCATCTTAAAGGTATTGAAAAGAAGGATCGCAAAAGCGATCTTAATTAGACAATAGGTAAGCAAGAGTTGTGTTAATATTGATTATAATCGAAGTTGGCTTTAAGAATAAAGTGGATGCTTTTGCAGTGCAGCAATAATGCCGTATCGGATTTCGTCAAGTAAGAAACATCGTAAGTTCGGCTACAACGACAATAAGTTTGGATACATCGGGCAATCTTTAACTATCGACCTTTACTATACCAAATAACAAAAAAATGAAAGTACTAGTAACAGGTTCTTTAGAAAACATCAGTAAGACACATGAGCAGGAATTATTGCAAAATGGCTATGAGGTAGTGGCCGTCAGTAGTAGTGCACTATTAACACGCTTTACAGTCGTAATCCGTTAAAGTCAAGCTTGTTAAAATCTGTTAAATACCTCCAATTTCATGTAAACTACAGAATCTCCTGATAATATTGTTGCTGAATCAATATAATCAATAAGGATTAGCATCCTGTTTTTTGATACTAATGCTATTTGATTTGTACTTATTTAAGTGACATAGAGGGTGAGGCTATATTAATCCCGGTTTCTACAGTACTAAATTTTCAATTATGGATAGAAAAGAGTTTCTTTCAGCTATCGGAATTACCGCAGCGTCATTCGCCCTTATCAACTGCGTAGGTTGCTCCAAAAAATCAGACAATTCGGCTTCGGGTGTTAACGGCCCTTCCGGAGTAGATCTTACTCTTGATCTTACTGCATCAGCTAATGCTGCATTGTTGACAAATGGGGGTTACCTGGCATCTAACGGGGTTATTGTCGCCAAGACAACTGCCGGTACATATATCGCTGTTCAACAGTCTTGTACTCATGAAAGTTATCCGCTGATTTATCAGGGTGGCAGCCATCAGTTTTATTGTAATAACCATGGTTCAGCTTTTACAGAAGCCGGCGTTGTCAAAAATTCACCTGCAAACCATAACCTGACAGCATATCAAACCACATTAACCGGAACGTCGCTGAGGGTGTTCTCCTAAAAAAATGAAGCAAATGAAACTATTAACTATTTTTCTTTTCCTATTTACAACCAGTCCTGCTACATGGCTCGGTGATTTCAATAAAGCACAAACCGAAGCTGCGGCATCGCATAAATTGATTATTGTCAATTTTTCAGGCTCAGATTGGTGCGGCCCATGTATCCGGCTAAGAAAAGAGATCCTGGAATCAGATAAGTTCAACGACTTTGCTTCAGATCACCTTGTTTTAGTCCGTGCCGATTTCCCACGGCAAAAGAAAAATCAACTGAGCAAAGAACAGGTAAAGCTGAACGAAACCCTGGCCGACAAATATAACCCCGATGGTAAGTTTCCCTTTACCCTGCTTGTTGATGAGCATGGTAAAGTATTAAAAGAATGGGACGGATACCCTGATGAAACCCCCGACCAGTTTATTGACCAGATCAAACCTTTTGCAAATGCCAATCATTGAAACGATAGAGAAAGCACAAACCGTGCATAAGCGAATCTTAAAGCTGATGGGAAACAGGTTCGAGATCAGCGTGGTTGGCGATGATGCCGAATGGGCAAATAGCCGTATTGACCTGGCGGTGGCTGAGATCAGCCGTATTGAAAAGCTACTGACGACTTTTAGCGATGACAGCCAGACCAACCAGATCAATGCAGCTGCAGGTATCATGCCGATAAAGGTTGATTTCGAAGTTTATCAGTTGATTGAACGCTCCCTTAAGATATCAGAATTAACCCAGGGGGCATTCGATATTACATACGGTTCGATAGATAAAAGCCTCTGGAACTTCGATGTCAACATGAAAGCATTGCCCGATGCTGAAACCGCACTTCAATCCGTTGGACTAATCAATTACAGGAATGTCATTCTTGATCCTGCTAACGTAACGGTTTTCCTAAAGGAAAAAGGTATGCGCATAGGTTTTGGTGGCATCGGAAAAGGTTATGCGGCTGACCGTGCTAAAGTTATTTTGCAACAAAATGGTGTAGTCAGCGGGATAGTGAACGCAGCTGGCGATTTAATCACCTGGGGAACACAACCCAACGGCCATCCCTGGACGATAGCTATTGCGGACCCCGATAAGCAAATGACACCGTTTTCTACGCTTAATATCAGCAATATGGCCATTGCTACCTCTGGTAATTATGAAAAGTATGCTGTCATCAATGGAAAGAAATATTCCCATACCATCGATCCAAAAACCGGCCTGCCGGTAAGCGGCATCAAAAGCGTAAGTATCATTTGCCCCAGCGCTGAGTTTGCTGATGCCATGGCTACACCTGTAACTGTTATGGGTATTCGCGTGGGTCTTGATTTGGTAAACCAATTACAACAGCTTGCCTGCGTCATTATTGATGACGATAACCGGCTTTACACCTCCAGAAACATTAACGTTAAAAATTAACACATGAAAAAATTACCGCTGATTAAATTATTGCTGGTCGGCAGCATACCAGCTCTCGGATTAAGCTCATGCTCGTCGGTAAAAGCGTATCAAAAGAATAGGTTGAACGACGCGGAGATGGAACTTTCTGCCCGTAAATCACAAAAGTTCGAGCAAAGTTTCCAGTTATATCGCGAAGGCGGTTCGGGGGCTAATGGCGGAAAAAGCGGCGGCGGCTGTGGATGTAATTAAAAGCGGGTTACTTATATGAGAAAAATATACCTATGTGTTGCCGCCCTATATTTAGGGATAGTTGCTTCACATGCGCAAACCAAAACATTACCGGTTAAGGACAGCAGTAACTATGAAGCCCGCAAACTTAAAATTGAAGAGATCAACATCATCTCGGCTTATTATCACCAGGACGGCAATAATTCCGCGGTTACCGGCGGTATCGGTACAGAAAAGCTGACCGACTTTGCCAATACATTTGATCTGCAGTTATCAAAATATAGTGCCAGTGGTAAGAAACACACCTTTACATTTGAACTGGGTGTGGATCATTATACTTCAGCTTCTTCGGATAAGATCGATCCGAACAGTATCTCTTCCGCCTCCAGGCAGGATACTCGTGTCTATCCGTCCTTGAACTGGACGGTTTCAAACGACAAAACCGGCAATGCTTTCGGACTAACCGGATCTTATTCGCGAGAGTTCGATTATCAATCCTTTGGTGCCGGTGTAAACCTGACCCGTGTATCAAAAGATAAAAATACACAGTTTGATTTTAAGGCTCAGGCTTTCCTGGATACCTGGAAAGTGATATTACCGGTGGAACTGCGACCGCCGGGCTACGGTTCAGGATCGGACCGTGACGGACGCGGACCGGTTGACCATAGTCCGCGAAACTCGTTCAGTACTTCGTTCTCCTTGTCGCAGGTGCTGACCTCGCGGCTACAGGCCTTACTGATCATCGAGCCTTCCTATCAGCATGGTTTGCTGGCCACCAAATATCAGCGCGATTATTTTACCGATGGATCTGAGCGGGTAGAAAACCTGCCGGGCAGCAGGTACAAACTCCCTATAGCGGTGCGGTTTAATTACTTCCTGGATGATCATTTTGTGATCAGGACATTTTACCGGTATTATATGGATAACTGGGGTATCCGTGCGCACACCGCAGAATTGGAGATACCTATTAAGCTAACTTCATTTGTATCAGTGAGTCCTTATTACCGCTATAACAACCAACAGGGCACGCGCTATTTTGCACCTTATGGGCAACATAATCCTACTGATGCCTATTACACCAGCGATTATGATCTGTCTACCTTACACAGCAATTTTATTGGGGCCAATATCAGGTTGTCACCTCCAACGGGCGTGTTTGGCTGGCAGCATTTCAATTCACTGGAAATCAGGGCCGGCCACTATATGCGCTCTACCGGCCTGAATTCAAATATTGTAACCCTGGCCATGAAGTTCAAATAGTATATTCGCTAATAAAACAATAACAAATGCATCACGAGCACCATGTAACCAGTTCAGAAACCATCAGGGATATCGTAATCGGTATGTCTGATGGTTTAACCGTACCTTTTGCCTTAGCGGCGGGCTTAAGTGGCGCTATCAGTTCTTCGGGGCTTGTGGTCACTGCAGGCATCGCGGAGATCGTTGCGGGTTCGATAGCTATGGGTTTGGGTGGTTACCTTGCGGGCCGAACAGAGGTAGATCATTACCAGTCGGAATTAAAACGGGAATACGAAGAAGTAGAGCGCCTGCCAGAACAGGAAAGGGCGGAAGTAAGGAAAGTATTTGCAGGCTTTGGTCTTTCAGAAACTTTGCAGCACCAAATTGCCGATGAAATGGCTAAAGACAAAAAACAATGGGTGGAGTTTATGATGCGCTATGAATTGGGCCTGGAAGAACCCAACGCGAACCGGGCCACAAAAAGTGCCATAACTATAGGCGTGTCCTATATAGTCGGGGGTATTATCCCTTTGTCGCCATATATCCTTATCAGTCAGGCGCAAGAGGCACTATTCTATTCCTGCGGACTTACATTGATCTGTTTATTCATTTTCGGTTTCTTTAAAAGTAAAATGACAGGACAGCCGGCATTAAGCGGTGCCTGTAAAGTAGTGATAATTGGTGCACTTGCCGCAGGGGCCGCTTTCCTGATGGCTAAGTTGATCACCGGAAAATAATTATTGATGGTCACCTCCGCCGTTGATCATATCGGAAACGATACCTTTATTATTCTTACGTTCTGCCAAAAAAATACCAGCCAGATGAACAAAGATGAAAGCAAGGATCAGGTACATGCAAAACCCATGAACTTCTTTAACGCTATCCCTGATGGATTTGAAGGGTGCTAACAGATCTTCAAACGCCAAAAACAACCCGGTTACAGCCATCATAATGAGCAATAGGTAAAATGTTGCATAGATACTTTTAACGGTAAGCTCATGTTTGGCAATCTCTCTGTTCTTTTTCGTGGTTTGAAATTGAGAATAGGCGCTTTTCATTTTTCGGATAAACTTTTGGTCAGCAAGCTGAAAGAATTCAAGAACTAAACGGAATAAGAGTAAAGCAACCAATACATACCCAAAGTAAATATGAATGCTCCAAACACTATCGCCAAGGGCATGCGCAACCGATCCAGCCTGTCTGTCGCTTATCGTGGTTCCGGCGTTCTTTAATTCATTTTTGACCAGAGCTGATACGGGCCTTTCATCAGTAATGGTTGAATTGATAAGTACGGTAAGCAGTGAACCGCTGATAACGATGGTATTGGCCCAATGCCATAGACGCAGGGAAGCCGAATATTTTTTAATATGTCCCTGGTGTTGGACGTCTTTACGGACAGGTTCGATTGTTGCCATATTGATTCTGAATTAGTGCAGGCTTTGCTTTGGGATGGAACTTTCTTTTTGAGCACCCCAATTTATCGCAATAGCATTTAAATTGTTTGTAAATTACTGAATGAATATGAAGTAAATCTGTAGTTTCACTATTAATAAAATTACAGGACGCATATACTTCAGGTTCTCTTCAATTTTGAGCTTTACATTTGAATAAAAAGCAGCTTTGAAAATCCTGGTAATAGAAGACGAGCAAAGTTTACGTGAGAACATCACAAACTATTTGAATGTAGATGGCAATATCTGCGAGAGCTGTAGCGCGCTGAATCCTGCGCTACAGAAACTATCAGATTATGACTATGATTGTGTTCTGCTGGATATCGGGCTGCCTGACGGAGAAGGTTTTGATGTTCTGGAATACCTGCGAACCAATCAGAAGAACGAAGCGGTCCTGATCATTTCTGCCCGAAACTCCCTGGATGATAAATTAAAGGGGCTCAACGTTGGTGCCGATGACTACCTGACCAAACCTTTTCATTTAGCAGAACTTAAGGCCCGCCTGATGGCGGTTTACCGCAGAAAGGCTTTAAATACCAACAATAAGCTGTTATTTAATGAGATATCCATAGATATACTTGGCCGGACCGTTGAAGTTAATGAAACCGCTATTATCCTGACCAGGAAGGAGTATGATATGTTACTATATTTTATAGCCAACAAGGGCAAGGTTATCTCCAAAAATGCCATTGCCGAGCACCTGTGGGGTGATGAGATGGATATGCATGATAATTTTGATTTTATTTATACACATATCAAAAATCTTCGCAGAAAACTACTTGACGCTGGCGGCAAAGATTATTTAACTTCCATTTATGGGATTGGTTATAAATTTATAGGTTAGTGAAATTATCTGCACATTATACCAGGACGAGTATTTACATTACTTTAACGGTCTTATTGGCGGGGGCGGTCATCTATTATTTTGCTATTAATTACATTGCCCAGCAACAGCTGGACCAGGGGCTCCAGCAGCAATTGATAGAAGCAGAAGAATATGTAAAGACCAGCATTCAGGACCCGCAACAATATGATCTCGACAGAGACCATGCAGTGTTTACCAGAACCAACGAGCAGGAATTACAGAAACGTTTTTTTGATACCACCTATTTTAACCCCAAAGAGCAGTTGAAGGAAGCTGGACGTGCAGTTGAAGACCTGGTCAAATTAAAGGATACGAATTACAAAGTTGTTATTACCATCTCCAGAGCGGGGCAAAAATATCTCATAGAAGTTATTACCATCATTACACTGGCTCTGCTTGCCGGCTTGTTATTGGTGCTATTTATCACCAATAAGTATATGCTCAACGGGCTCTGGAAACCATTTCAGTTAACATTGAAGGAGATCAAGCAATTCAATATCGCAGATGTTGACCAGTTTAAAGGAAAACCAAGTAAGGTGGATGAATTTGCTGAACTTAACGAAGCTATTCGGGAAATGTCTTTAAGGGTAACCCATGATTATTTGAATCTGAAACAATTTACGGAGAATGCCTCCCATGAAATGATGACACCGCTGGCGGTTGTCACGACAAAGCTGGATACGCTGATCCAGGATGAAACATTAAGTGCAGAACAGTTGGAACAGATCACAGATATTTACAGCTCGATCAATAAATCCAGCCGGCTTAACCAATCTCTATTATTACTGGCAAAATTGGAAAATAAACTGATCACTGATGAAGCACCAATTGACCTTGGGGTTGCGCTGTCCGAAAAAATGCTGCAGTTTCAGGAACTGATGCAAACCAAAGATCTTTCGTTTAAGCCCAACCTACAGCCCAAGCAGGTGTTAGCCAGTAAATACCTAATCGATATTTTATTAAATAATCTGTTCAGCAATGCGATCAGACACAATAACCCTGGTGGTGTTATTATTATCGAATTGAACGTAGATCAATTATCCATTAAGAATACCGGCACTGTCCATTCGTTAGATGAACAACTGATCTTTGAGCGTTTTCAAAAGGGTAAGGAATCACAAGGCAACGGCCTTGGATTAACGTTGGTTAAAAATATCAGCCAGCATTACGGCTATACTGTTCGCTACCAATATGAATCCGGATGGCACACTTTTGTCCTCTCGTTTTAAGAAGACTGTTGCTGATCACTTTTGTTATACAATTGAAATTTAGCTGCCAACTACAATTTTGCTTCAGATTACCACAATAGTTTTAGGGCGAATGCGATTTGCATATGTTTTAAAGCCGAATATCAATGAAATATCTATGCTTGCTGATCCTTGTGTTTTCTTCTCTGAAACTTGTTGAATAACGGGGCGAATTTAAGAACGGAAGTGACAACAGCATGGGCAATATGAAAATGTAAACATTCCTACAAATCAGCAGCATTATTATTGCTGAAGGTTTTACCTTTGCCACTTCAGTTTTTTACGCATCAATAATGGCTGCAATAGATTTACATCCGTCAGTAAAAGCAATTCGAACCACTCAAATAGGTATTGGGATAAGTATCGCCTTGGTATTCTTGAAGGCTATCGCGGGCCATCTGGGACATTCCTACGCCCTGATCGCAGATGCTACGGAGACGGGTGCGGATGTTTTTAGTTCGACCTTATTGTGGATCGGGCTGAAGATCGCCATGAAACCAGCCGATCCTAAACATCCTTACGGACATGGCAAGGCCGAACCCATAGTATCGATTGTCATTTCTTTTTTCCTAATGGGCGCCGCGATATGGATCGGCTGGCATGCCATTGAATTTGTAAGAACACCTCATGATATGCCTAAACGGTTTACACTTTATATTCTGTTGGGGGTAATCATTATCAAAGAGGGTATGTTCCGCTATGTACTGAATGTCGGAAAACAAATTGGCAGTAATGCAGTGAAGGCCGATGCTTATCATCACCGGAGCGATGCCATCACCTCTATTGCAGCGTTTATTGGGATCGTGATCGCGCTAATAGCAGGTAAGGGGTACGAAGGTGCCGACGACTGGGCTGCGCTTTTAGCCTCCGGCATTGTCTTTTATAACGCAATCCAGCTTTTACGCCCTGGCCTGGCTGAAATTATGGATGCTGCGCCATCTGGCGA
>NZ_JAQBOI010000278.1 GCF_028288105.1 Mucilaginibacter sp.
TAAAGTTCCAAAATTCCAGATTCGATATATGCCTTAACGTCTTCCACTATTAATTAAAATGTTTTCTGAGTTGAATTATTGCCATTCTTAGCCGTGTTTTTATTGTACCAAGTGGTACGCCAAGTTCATCGGCAGCTTCCACATGAGTATAACCTTTAAAATAAACCAGATCAAGGATTGACTTTTGCTCGGGTTTTAGGGTAGATACCAAATCCCTGATACCCAATAACTCGGGCTTGTAAACTGTATTCCTTTGTTCGTCAATGAAAGCTACGTTATTTTCAAGCTCATGGTTTTTGCTTTGATTCTTAAAGTCTTTTGACCTAACCTTGTCAATTGCCAAATTGCGGGCAACGTTCACCATCCAGGTGAACAGGCGGCCCTTTTCGCTGCTATAGCCCGAAAACGAATGCCAGATCTTCACGAAAGTTTCTTGTAAAACATCTTCGGCTATGGCCTCGTCGGTAATTATCCTGGAGATAACGCCAAATAACGATGCCGAGTACATATCATATAGCGCCTCAACCGCGATCTTCTCACGGTTACGCAGGGCCAAAATTAATTCTTCCTCTGATAACGCTATTTTATGTTTGGGGCTCAACTTGTTGAAGATATAAAGGATAACTTACATTTCAAACAAATGTTTTTCGGCATGGTAAGATGAGCGCACTAACGGGCCGCTTTCTACATACCTGAATCCTTTTTTCAATCCCCATTCTTTATAACTGGCAAACTGATCGGGGTGTATCCAATCAATAACCGGGTGGTGGTTGCGGGTTGGCTGTAAGTACTGGCCTAATGTTAAGATGTGTACACCAGCTTCCAGCAAATCATCCATTGCTTCTAAAACATCTTCTTCGCGCTCGCCCAAGCCAAGCATAATGCCCGATTTGGTACGTAAGCCAGTTGCCGATGTTCTTTTCAAAGCTTCCAAACTACGATCGTATTTGGCTTGGATGCGTACTTCGCGGGTTAGGCGACGTACGGTTTCTAAATTATGTGATACTACTTCGGGGCGGGTTTCCAGCACACGGTCAAGGTTATCCCAAATACCCCTAAAGTCGGGTAGTAAAGTTTCAAGGGTTGTATCCGGGCTTTCGCGGCGGATGGCATTAATAGTTTCGGCCCAGATGATAGAACCACCATCTTTCAGATCGTCGCGGTCAACAGAGGTAATAACGCAATGTTTAACCTGCATTAACTTAACTGAATTGGCCACACGGTTTGGTTCATCAGTATCAACAGCTAAAGGCCTGCCGGTTGCAACAGCGCAGAACGAACATGAACGGGTACAAATATTACCTAATATCATGAAGGTGGCTGTACCTGCTCCCCAGCACTCGCCCATGTTAGGGCAATTACCGCTTTCGCAAATAGTATGCAGCTTATGTTCATCAACCAGGCCACGTACGTGGGCATATTCCTTCCCTACCGGAAGCCTAACCCTTAACCAATCCGGCTTACGCTGTGGTTGGTTGGCGGGTACTACAGGCAAATCTATCATGGTACAAAATTAGTTAAAAACACCCTAACCCCCTAAATGGGCGATAGAATTAATGCAATATTACAGTTTGTTGATGTAAAAGCATCGTAACATAAAAAATCCGCAGGAAAAACCGCTGCGGATCAAATATCTTGTCTTGATTCCTGAATCTAATAATCTTGCTTCTCTTATGCCAGTACGCTCATGGTCTCATCAACAGAGATGCCGCCGTGCGATTGATCAAGAATGCATTCGCCATCTTTTATCAGCAGTAATTGCGGCGATTCATGGTATACCAAAAAATCTTGTGCTATCTTGTTAGATAGGTCGCGGTGTTTGATAAGATCTA
The DNA here is from genome assembly GCF_028288105.1 of Mucilaginibacter sp. Lineage (GTDB taxonomy): Bacteria > Bacteroidota > Bacteroidia > Sphingobacteriales > Sphingobacteriaceae > Mucilaginibacter. The sequence continues at coordinate 1,833 of NZ_JAQBOI010000278.1, forward strand.
AAAAGTAAAGGGACACATCTGCAGGCAGGTTTTCCCAGTCCATTTCAAAGCGCCTTTTTGCCATCATGCTGATAGAGCAACGGGTGCTATGTTTAAAAATTAAGCTATAACCCTGCTGCTGTTTAATATTATCTACTTGATCAGCCGTTTCCAACAATATCCATTCCATAAAACAAAAATAATGTAATGCGCCCGTTTAAAGGTAAAAACAGTGTCAAACTGAGTTTAGTTTTAGGCTAAAGGTAAAAAAATGACAAATGACTGTGTTAGCGGTGGTTAGGGTACGAACCGTATGCAGGGCATAATTTATTTGAGCATGAAGCCATGCTGCCTAATGCAAGTGCTAAAATAGCGATGTATAAAATCTTCTTCATGTGTTTCTTAAACTTAAATATTTATACGGGTTTAACCAATTAAAGTTTCGTTCAGCTTAGCCATTTTAATGGCAGTTACTGCAGCTTCATCGCCTTTGTTGCCATGTTTGCCGCCTGCCCTGTCAATAGCCTGCTGCTGGTTATCAGTAGTTAACACACCAAATATAACAGGTTTTGAATATTTTATGGCAACATTAGTTACTCCATTTGCAACTGCAGCGCAAATAAAATCAAAGTGACGGGTTTCGCCTTGTATCACACAGCCCAGGGTTATAACGGCATCAAGCTTTTTATTTTTTAATAATAATTCCGCTCCGCTGGTTAACTCGAAGCTTCCTGGTACCGGGTACGAGTGTATGTTGTCTGGCTTTGCACCGTATTTAATAAGGCTATCGTAAGCACCCTGGTAAAGAGCATTGGTTATTTCGGCGTTCCATTCGGCAACCACTATTCCAAAGCTATAATCAGCAGCCGATGGTATTTCGCTCGCGGTTGAAAAATCTGACAGGTTTTTTAATTGAGTAGCCATTTTTATTTTAGAATTATGATTTACGATTTTAGATTGTAAGAAACTTAGTGCCGTAAATACTTCAGGTAAAGATAGAAATCGTTTTAAATAAATAATGCCTGCTTATTCAGCAGGCATTACAATGTTTTATAAAAACTAATGTTACTATTTAGCCTCTGCGCGGGCTATGTATTCGTCAATGTTTTGTGCTTCTGCGCTTTCAGGGTAATCAGTTTTAATTTTCTTGTAAGTATCAGCTGCAGATTTGTTGTCTTTTTTAGCTTCGTAAACCAAACCCAGTTTTTTTAAGTAAAACGGAGAAAGGAATTTGTTACCGGCCTTATCAACCGCTTTTTTGAAGTAAGTTTCGGCTTTGTCGTAATCTTTTAATTCAACATAAGCATCGCCTGTACTACCTAAAGCCTCGGCAGCAACCATATTGTCATCACCACGATAGTTTGTTAAATTATCAATTGCCTGGCGGTATTCGCCTTTGTTTAAATAAGCAGTACCTAAATAAAAGTAAGCAAGGTTAGCAACTTTTGTATTACTGTAATCAGTAATTATTTTTTTGAAACCAGGGTAACCGGCATCGCCGTTAATAGCTTTGTCCCAGTCTTTTTTAGCCCAAAAATCTTGTGCTACGTGCATTTGGTTAGCCGCAGTAACCTCCCTTGGTGCAAGGTAAAGTTTAAGGTACGCTACATAAATAATTATCATTACAACAATAGCTGCTGCAATAAATAATAAGCTTTTTTGGTTCTCCTGAACAAAACTACCGCTCTTTACAACATTGTTTTGGTTTGCTGTAGATTTGGTATTCACCTCGGTTGCTGACATCTGTATTTAAAAATTAAGTTTGCAAAAATACGGTTTTCAATCCTTTTAACAAATTTAAATTTCGTATAGTTAATTGCTTGTTTATGTTGATTGTAAGCGTGGTTGGGTTGGGGTGTGTTTAGTTGGTAAATATTGTAATAATGAGGGTTTGAAGAGAATGGATTATGGCGTTGCCTGCGGCCCGGGTTTTCCGCTCATACTGCACAGGCCTTAGTCACAAGGCCGGTATCCGCTGCACCCCCTAACGCGATATACCTCGTTGCAGCTCGTAGAGACGCGATACTTCGCGTCTCATGACAGACTGTGAACTGTGAACAAATAAACCAATGAACAAATAAACTAAACCGTTAAAAACACTAAATTTGTTGTCCGCATTATGTATCTGCAGCAACTCTCATTTCTTAACTTTAAAAACTACTCTGAAGCCGAAATTTCGCTTTCAGAGGGGGTGAATGCCTTTGTTGGTAACAACGGGGCAGGCAAAACCAACTTGTTGGATGCTGTACATTACCTGTCGCTTTGTAAAAGTTATTTTAACCCTATTGATAGTCAGCAAATAAAGCAAGGCGCCGATTTTTTCATGATAAATGGGGTGTTTGAAAAAAACGGGAATAAGGAAGTGGTTGCCTGCGGGGTTAAGCGTAACCAGAAGAAACAGTTTAAACGTAATAAGAAAGATTATCAACGCCTGGCAGATCATATTGGTTTGTTGCCGCTGGTTATGATATCGCCTTATGATATCAGTATTATTATAGAGGGTAGCGAAGAGCGCCGCAAATTTATTGATAATGTAATTTCGCAAACCGATCATAATTACCTGGACGAACTGATAGTATATAATAAGGTATTAACAAACCGTAACGCGCTGTTAAGGCAAATTGCAGATACCGGCAGATACGACCCGGAGTTATTGGCTGTTTTCGACGAACAATTGATAGCATCGGGCACACGGATATTCCAAAAGCGTCGTAACTTTATGGAGATATTTACGGGAATATTTAATAAGCATTACCAGTTTATAAGCGAAGATGCCGAGCAGGTAGAATTGATATACGAATCGCAATTATTGCAGGACGAGTTTGCCGGCCTGCTAAAGAAAAGCATGGAACGCGATAGGGTGCTGGAGCGTACCACAACCGGGATACATAAAGATGACCTGCAGTTTAATATTCATGGAATGCCCATGAAAAAGTTTGGGTCGCAGGGGCAGCAAAAATCTTTTTTGATAGCATTAAAGCTGGCGCAGTATACCTTTCTTACGCAAAAGAACGGTTTTAAGCCTTTGCTGTTGCTTGATGATATTTTTGATAAGCTGGATGATAACCGTGTTACCAAATTAATGCAAATGGTATCGAATAATGATTTTGGCCAGGTGTTTATTACAGATACCAGTATGAGCCGGGTTGAGGGGATATTTGAGAAGATAAATGTTGGGGTGAAATTATTTAAAGTAACGGAGGGTAATATAGATGCGTAAAGCCAACGACAAATCGCTGAAGGAAGCCATTGAGCAAATGCTTAATGTGTACAAAATAAAACGCCGTTACGATGAAACCGCTATTGTATCTGCCTGGCCAGATCTGGTGGGCAAATCGGTAGCAAACCGCACTAAAGAGTTATTTATAAAGGATAAGAAGTTATTTCTGAGGATAGAATCGTCGGTAATAAAAAACGAACTGATTATGATGCGCCAGCAAATAATCAAAAAAATAAATGACGATGCTAAAACGGAGTTGGTGGCAGATATTGTATTTCTATAAACTATCTTCCGCGAGACAGGCGTATCCGATGGCTAACCTTACGGAAACTATCGTCCATTATCTGCGAAAATGCCAGTAGAAAAATGCCGGGGAATATAAACGCGAATTGTGCTTCAGGATGGCTCCTGAAAATATTCATTGAAGTAACAACAATAGCCACGATAACTACAGAATAGATAAGGTATTTAAATAATGACTTCATTGCAACTCGTTTATATTGGGTGTTAAATCACCTCGATGAGTAAAGATACATAGTTATATTTACAAAGCAAGGAAAACGCTAAAAAAAGGCGATTGTAAAACATCATTTACAATCGCCTTTTTAATTGAGCCTTAAGCGTTTAGAATCTTTCGAAAGCTGTGAAAAAGAAGTTGCCTTCAATGGCAGCGTTCTCGTCAGAATCTGAACCGTGTACCGCGTTTGCATCAATTGATTTTGCAAATAAGTTGCGGATAGTTCCTTTATCAGCTTTAGAAGGGTCTGTTGCGCCAATTAGCTTACGGAAATCTTCGATAGCGTTATCTTTCTCCAATATAGCCGCTACGATAGGGCCGGATGACATAAAGTCAACCAGGTCTTTAAAGAAACCGCGCTCTGCGTGTACCGCGTAAAATTCGCCGGCTTTTTCCGGGCTTAATGATGTGTATTTAAGTGCGATTATTTTAAAACCAGCCTTAGTTATCTGATCTAAAATAGCACCAATGTGGCCGTTAGCAACTGCATCGGGCTTTATCATTGTAAAAGTTCTGTTATTTGCCATTATAGTATTATGCTTTATAATTCAAAGAGGCGCAAAAGTAGCGTTTTATAACTGAAACCTAAAGTATTTGCTATAAATATGCTATACGTATTTAATTAATTTACTTAGCTTTGCAACTCTTTTAAAATTGATGTTGGATTTAGCTTCGCTTACTGAACTTTTAGATCAGCCCCGTAAAATAGTAATTACTACCCATCACAAACCCGATGGTGATGCTATGGGGTCGTCTTTAGGGCTATATAACTATCTTATACAGCAAGGCCACCATGCCCGGGTAATTACCCCAACAGATTATCCTGATTTTTTAAACTGGATGCCGGGTAATGGAGAGGTGATCATCTACACAGAAAACACTGAACTATCTGCAAAGCTTGTTGCCGAGGCAGAAATTATTTTTTGTACCGATTTTAACAGCCTTACCCGTATCAATGAGATGGGTGTGCTGGTTGGCAAAAGCAGTGCTTACAAAGTGATGATAGATCATCACCTGGAGCCCGAAGATTTTGACGATTACCGCCATTGGGATATAAACGCCTGCGCTGCCGCACAACTGGTATATACTTTTATTGTAGATCAGTTAAAGCATAAAGAATTGATCAATAAAGATGTAGCTACCTGCTTATATACAGGTATCATGACAGATTCTGCATCGTTCCGTTTGCCAAATACAACATCAATAGTACACCGTATAGTGGCCGAGCTGATTGATGCCGGCGCGAATAACGCTCGCATACACGATCTGGTTTACAACAGCGCATCAGAAAACCGCTTGCGCTTTTTAGGGCATTGTCTTGCAAATTGCCTGGAAATATTGCCCGAATACAATACCGCTATAATATCCGTTAATAAAACTGATATTGCCCGGTTTAATGTAAACACCGGCGATACCGAAGGTATTGTGAATTATGCTTTATCAATTGCTACGGTACGTTTGGCAGCTTTTATAGTTGAACGTAATGATAAGGTTAAACTATCTTTACGGTCAAAAGGAGAGTTTCCGGCTAACGAAATATGTAAAAAGTATTTCAATGGTGGTGGTCACCGCAATGCGGCAGGCGGCCAATCAGACGAACCGCTTGACGTAACTATTAATAAATTTAAATCAATATTACCCGAGTATAAAACACTATTAATACAATAAGAACTAAAACAAAAGATGAGAAAAAACTTAATGATCATAGCAGTTGCAGCATTAGGGCTTGCAAGTTGCAAAGGTGGCTTTAAACAAGCCGAAGGCGGTTTGTTATACAACATCCGCACGGATAAATCAGGAGCGACTATTAAAGCGGGCGACTTTGTTAGCCTTAACCTGATATTAAAAACCGAAGGCGACTCTGTATTGGGAAGCACTTATGAACTGGGCCGCCCGGTTCCACAAATAATAGAGAAATCGCCACGTAAGGGTGATATCTCATCTGCGTTTTTATTATTAAGCGAAGGTGATAGCGCTACTATTAAGTTAAATATCGATTCGATGTTTAAAAAAGGCCAGCCTAAGCCACCGGGCATAAAAGGTAAATACCTTATTTATGAAGTTAAAATAGAAAAAGTAATTCCAAGAGGTACTACACCTGAAGCTGCTTTCCAGGCACATGTTACAGATTACTTTAAAGCACAGGCTGATCTTATTAAAAAACAAGAGCCGGCTAAACTTAAAAAGTTTGTTGAAGACAAAAAACTTACTACAATTACTACACCATCAGGCTTACAGTACCAAATTACAAAACCGGGTTCGGGAGCTAATCTGGTTAATGGCGATACAGCTGTGGTAAATTATACCGGTAGGTTATTAAATGGTAAATTATTTGATACCAGTGTAAAAGAAGAAGCAATGAAAGAGAAAAAACCTCTTGATCCACGCCGTAAATACGAGCCTATTAAGGTTGCTGTTGGTGCAGGTGGTGTAATTAAAGGTTGGGACGAAGGCCTGCTGCTTTTAAACAAAGGCGCTAAAGCAACCTTTGTAATACCATCAGAACTTGGATGGGGCGAGCAAGGTGCTCCGCCAATGATTGGTGCTTTTTCACCGGTTACTTTTGATGTTGAAGTAGTAAACATTATTAAAGCAAACCCTAATGCACCAAAACCAGTACAACCGGCAATGCCACAAGTTAGATAATATTAATTGACCTTATATAGCCTTCCGGAGTTTACCCGGAAGGCTTTTTTATTAACATGAAGAATACTTTTTATTTAAGCTTGATACTTTGCTTATTTGGTGCCAGCGCCAATGCGCAATTTAAGCGTACCGATAGGGGCGTGCAATACCAGATCATCAGTAACAACCCCGGTGCCAAATTAAAGCAGAATGATGTGATCACCTTTAATGCGGTACAATGCACCGAAAATGATTCGGTATTGTTTAGTACCTATAAGAGTGGGCAACCTATAAAAATACAGGTACATCCATCAACCAACATTGCCGACCTGATGGATATATTTCCCCTGTTATCAGTTAACGATAGCGCCATTATTAAGGTGCCGGTTGATTCTGTATTTAAAGGCCACGAAGCAGAAATGCCACCTTTTTTTAAAAAAGGCGGCAATATTGTTTTCAACCTAAAAATTCAGCAGGCACAATCATTGGAAGATGCCATGGCCGAGCGTAATGCTGCTATGGCTAAACTGAAAGCCGAAGGCGAAAAATTAAAGATAACCGAAGCTGCCACATTAGAAAGTTATATTAAAAACAACAATCTTGCTGCAAAGGCAACCCCATCGGGTTTAAGATATGTTATTAAAACGGCGGGCGTAAAACCAAAGCCGCTAAATGGCGATACGATATATGTAAATTATACCGGCCGCACGCTTGAAGGTAAAGTTTTTGACACCAGTGTTGAAGCTGATGCAAAAGCAGCAGGTTTAAACCAGCCTGGCCGCCCTTACGAACCCATTAGCTTTGCATTGGGTGCAGCCAGGGTAATAAAAGGCTGGGACGAAGCTTTCCTGCTAATGAACGAAGGTTCGAAAGCTAAACTCATTATCCCATCAGCATTGGGCTATGGTGAATATGGTTCAGGTGCTGATATTAAACCATACGCTTCGTTAATATTTGATGTAGAGCTGGTAAAGGTGGTGAGGGTTAAACACAATGTTGTGAAGCCTGCAGCCAAAGCGCCTTTAAAGAAAAAAGCACCGCTTAAAAAACGAGCGGTAGCTAAAAATAAAAATTAATTCATAAAAAGGCCTTCTGCAAAGAAGGCTTTTTTAATTTTGTGCCATGGTATTAACCGATACACATACTCATCTATATTACGAAACCGATGAGA
>NZ_JAQBOI010000292.1 GCF_028288105.1 Mucilaginibacter sp.
AATACGGCGAACAGGATAAGCAGCGCGACCAGGCCGCTGCCCAGGTAGCCGATGTATTGCGCCTTTAGCCCCTTGAACTCGATTGGGCGGTTGATGCCTTTGTTGATCTGGTAGCTCATACGCCGAAAAATGATTTGAGAACAGTAGCGACGACAACCAAAAAGATACAGCTGCCAAACCAGCTGGAAGCTACCTTACCGGTATCGTGTTCACCGTCGTTCCATTTTTTATAAACTTTGATCGCGCCGACCAGGCCGACAATAGCGCCTATGGCATACATCAGGTTGGTACCCGTTGCGAAATAGCTTTTGACCTGGCTGGTGGCTTCATTGATACCCGCATTGCCGTCCTGTGAAAACGCGCTTGCGCTGATCAGCACCGGTACAATTGCGTAAATAATTTTGAATGTTTTTTTCATGATCGGATGATTTAAAAGGTTGATGGCCATTCGGTTTCTTTCAAGGGAAAAGGTAATCGAGTGACTGCATATTCATTTAGGGTCAGAATGACCGCGGGCAGACTGATCTCGTCCCGGAACACTGCATATTTGTCCAGTAATAGTTTAAAAAAGGAAAGGAACTCCGTTTTGTTATCGTTATCACCGTAGGCGTTTATGAGCACCTTGGCTTCTTCAAGCAGGTCATCTGACGGCCCTTTGGGAAGCGTCTGCTCGCTGACCTCATCGGGTGATGCAACGGTAAAAACGAATGTTTCAGGATCATGTAGCGCCGTGCCTGTCTCCGGTTTGGCAAGGCCCATGACAGAAGGAGCAGCGGAAGCTACCCCCGGTGATGCGTTTTTAATTCTTGTCTGGATGAGGCCGGGTAGGCGAGTCCTGTAATACCGCAAGCCGGCGCAAGCGTACCAGGCGAGACTGAACAGCAGGACGGCAGTAACGTATTGCTGCCAGGAGATAGCGTTTAACATATGCTTTCGTTTATCATCAGCGCACCGCGCGGTGATGTGAAAGCAAAATTACCGGGCATCCGGGTACCGGATTCATCCCTCCTTCATCAGGGGGGATTTATTGACTCCCCAAAAAAGTAAACGGCAGTATAAATAAGGAAGCCACCAGAGAATAATCTTGGATCAAAATGTGGGCGTGCGGCAATGGATGTAAGGAACTGGCTCGACGAAGAGTTTGAGCCGGAGGAATTACTTTTGAGTGAAAGAGATATTTCAAAGGATATTGAACTATTGATAGACAAACGGGCGAACTTAGGTAATAAGCCATCATAATACGCTCTTTAGCACTCGTCGTTTGTCAGGTGCATCTGGTGTGGATGTAAGTGACAAGATTCATCAAAAAATTGCACCCGGATATGCATCCTAATAACTGTTATACCGTCTCAGTGGTATCGCTGTCGTTACCGGTCATACTTGATCCGCCTAAATTTAAAAGATGACTTTCTTTCACATTTAAAGCAATTGCGATTTTTCTTAATGTAGACAATCTGATGTCTACCAGCCCTTTTTCAATTCTTAATAGTTGATGGTGTTCAATATCAGCAAGTTGTGAAAATTTGCGTACACCGAGATTTCGCCCGGTGCGAATCGATTTGATTCTTTCACCCAGGAACTCCTTAAACTCAGCGTCACTAATTTCCATTAGTGAAATATCAAGTTAGTTTTAAAAATAATTGGTACATAATTATGTACCAATTACAAATTATTTTATCTTAGCGCCATTGGTGACAAACCTTTCAGACGAAGGTTAATGGAACACGGGACATATTTATTTGATCAATGGAAGTTATTGGCAAAACCAAGCGAAAAAAATTTAACTATTTTGTTGGCATAGATGTATCGAAGGAAACCCTTGATTTCGCTGTGATTAAAAACAGAGAACTGCTATTTCACGAAAAAATACAAAATGAACCCCAGCCTATATGTGATTTTGTCGGGAAATTGAAAGCCATGAAAGGGTTTAAGCTGTCGAAAGGCCTCTTTTGCATGGAAAATACCGGCTTTTACTGTAATCACTTGCTTAACGTATTCAGGAAGTCAAAAATTAATATAGTGGTTGAGAACGCCGTTCACATAAAAAACTCAATGGGGCTGGTACGGGGAAAGGACGATAAGATCGATGCCATCCGGGTTGCCAGATTCGCACAAAAGAATTGTGACGATCTGAAACTCTGGGTGTCTGAGAGACCGGTGATGACCAAACTAAAGAGCCTTGTCGCCATGAAGGGAAGGCTGATGGCCGCGAAGATCGGATTGAAGTCGCCGATAGACGAGCAGCAAAGCTTTGTTACTAAAACACTTCAAAAGGATAATTTGATTGCCTGTAAAAGAAGCATTGCAGCCCTTGAATTTGATATCCTGGAGGTGGAAAAGTCCATCGAACTTTTATTGAGCGACGACGAACGTCTCAAGAGGCTCATGGAGCTTGTAACCTCTGTTCATAGTATAGGAAAAATAACGGCGAGACAGTTCATTATTTGCACGAACGAATTTAAGGATATAAGAGAAGCAAAGAAGTTTGCCTGCTACGCGGGGGTGGCGCCTTTTAAAAAGGAGTCAGGGAAAATGGTATTTAAACCGAGGGTGTCACACCAGGCCAATAAAAAGATGAAAGCGCTGCTGCATATGTGTGCGATGGTATCTTTACAATCGGATACGCCGCTTAAGCAGTATTTTGACCGAAAGACAAAAGTGGATGGGAAATCGGGTATGCTCGTAGTGAATGCTATCAGAAACAAGCTTGTGTTAAGGGTCTTTGCGTGTGTCAGGCAGGACCGACTTTATTTAAAAGACCGCTTGCCAGAAGTACAGGCTGTGCCCGGCCCGAAGTGAAGGACTGAATAAGACAGGCCATAAATGCCCATTACATCAAAACATAACAGCGGATGAACTATTAAGGAGGCCAGGTTGAGACTTAACGACGGTATCAGTTGTCCGCTGTTTAATGTGACAACTCTGATCTAAAAGGAAGGGGCTAGTCGTGTTACGGAGCTTAAATGGTTTCAATGAATCAAAACATAGCAGCGGATGAACTATCAAGGAAACCAGGCTGCAGACTTAGCTACAGTATTAGTTGTCTGCTGTTAAATGCAGTACATCAGTCTGAGGAAAACGTTACCCGTGTTAGGCTGCGTGAATGGTTCAACCGGGCTTAAGGTTAACTTATGGTTATAAGCGCGCAATAAGCTGCCTCCATTCCAATTGGTTGAGCGCATCAATGTTTTGGGTCGGTATGGACTCCGTCTCAGATTAAACGGCCAGTTCTATATAACTGACATTATATTTGGCCGGAAAAAGATTAGCAAAGATTTAAACTATCTATAGGTCTTACCTGGTGTGGTGAATAATGAGCTTTGCCAATCTTTTTATGTTACCGGACTTTGGCCCAAAGTACAAAAAATTCGGTTCAATTTTCATTTTTTACCCAGGAGAGGGGGCTTTGAAGTATGACTTTGTCCTGGTAACGGGTGTAAAAATATAAACTGATGGCAATGACTATATATACGATGATATTGAAAATGGTATGATGATCGGATATATAAACATTTTTAGTAGGCCTCCAGTAAATAGAAAGTGTTACAAAGCGCGACAGATTAAGCAATTGAATTACAATCATACCAATACCCCAAAAGTATAATTTAGGTTTTAACACGCCGGGATAGCCTATTACAAAAGCAGTAAAAAAGCTCATTACACCAAAGCCAAGGCAATCGTATCCAACGTGTACAACGTTATGGCCTACAACCAGCATTTGGTAACCGTTTGTCTTGGTTTCGTAGCCAAGTATGTTTAAAATAGCGGCACTACTTTCTATAAGCACATATCTTAACCAGTTGATAAAATTGAGATGTTCATCGAAAAATATGGAATATAGTTTACCTCCCGGGGATATCATGGCGAGGTAGAGAACGTAAAAACCATAAATAAAAGCAAACAGGCACAAAAATTTTATAACAAACATTAACGCCGGACTTAGCTTTGGTTTATTTCCTTTCATTCCCCTGTTGCTTTCGTAGCTCATCTATCTTTATATCTACCACTAACCTAAACCAAAAGCCCTGCATAAAGTGAAAAATTAAGCCGGTTCGGCCATCCAGTATACCCAGCTTAAATATAATACGGTAAATAAAATATACCATGGGCCTTACATAACGGGGCAGTCTCCACCATATTTGTTTAAACCATGCCTTACGTTCATTTGGTGGTCCCCAAAAACGAGGTTTAACAGTTTGCCGCCTAAGGTTAAGCATCCGTTCGGTTTCTTCAAGCGCAAGTAAATCGCTGTATTTATTATGCTTATCTATCCAAAAGCTTATATTATTTTCCTTTAAATTTTCTTCTAACAGATGGCCCCGTTTCCAGGTTAGGGTATTGCCGGGCACGACCAGGCGGTGATCCATATTTTCGTTGATATCCGAGAAGCCCACATTGTACCTGATCATTTTAAGCATATAAAAAGGGTAGTAGCTCCCATATTTTATCCACCGCCCTTTAAAAAAATTTTTGCGGTTAAAATAGATACCGTTAATATGCTGATGATCTTCATCCCTGAAATTTTGCAGAAGCTTGTATAACTCTGGCGTTACCGTATGATCGGCATCCAGGCAAATTACCCAGGGCGTTTTGATGTCGAAATTTTTAAGCGCGAAATCCCACTGTTTTGGATGGTTTTCAAACGGATGCTGCTTTATTATTGTACCAGCTGCTTCCGCGATTTTCATGGTACTGTCGGTGCTGCCCGAATCCAGAATAAATGTTTCTGCATTTAAACCCGCTATGGATGCAAGCAGTCGGGGCAGGTGCATCTCCTCGTTGTAAGTAAGTATAATGAAGGAGTACTGCCCGTTCAATTTGATTGTGCTTTTAGGAGCATAGATTTCCAAAGATAGGGGATCCGCCCGCAGCCTTCAAAGCCGGTCACGGTAAATCCATTGGTTTTTAATAAACTGCTTAATGTTTTTGCCGACCACATTTTTATATGCCCGCCAAGCCATAACGGATTAAGATGGCTATCCCATTTGTTAAAAATACTTAATACAAGGTTTTTTAAATACCCATGATATGGGGTAGACAGGACGATCTCGCCCTTACTACTAAGTGCTTGCTTGCAAAATACGATAAATGCTTCCGGGTCATAAAGGTGTTCAATTACTTCAGTAGAAATGATGGTGTCGAAGCTTAAACCCTGTAATGCCGGAGGTAACTTGCCTGTTGAAAGGTCTTGTACGAAAAAACGGTCCGGGTTTTCCTGCCGGGCGATTTGTATACCTTTCTCTGACGCATCCGTACCGTAGACATTGTAGCCTGATTGGATAAGATGGTTCACTAAATAGCCATTCCCACAACCCAGATCTAAAATGCAACGGTTCTTATCTTTATCCAGCATCTTAAGCAATGGCTGTAAGATGTAGTTAAAATTGTGGGTCATGGTGTTGTTATGAAAACCATACTCCTTATAATCACTCATGCCCTATAATATTTTGGTAAAGA
>NZ_JAQBOI010000315.1 GCF_028288105.1 Mucilaginibacter sp.
CGAGCCTAATGCCTGTGCCCGTATAAGCGGATAGCGGGACTGTCGGTACCAAAAAGCACAGTCGTTGCTTTACAAAAATGAGTTATAAAAGGCTAAAATTGTATCAATCCGGAGCAACGTTTTGCACACAATAAAAAATACTAATTAATGACAATCCGTGTAAGTACTATATAAGATAAAATTTTACCTTTGCAGGCTCATTCCCAATCATGAGCGATCAGATTAAACATGAATGCGGTGTGGCATTTATCCGCCTTTTAAAGCCACTCTCTTTTTATCAGAAAAAGTACGGTACTGCACTGTACGGACTAAACAAGCTTTACCTTTTAATGGAAAAACAGCATAATCGCGGCCAGGATGGCGCGGGTGTTGCTACTATTAAACTGGATATTGAGCCTGGTAAGCGGTACATAAGCAGACATCGATCGATGGCATCAAATGCTGTTGCTGATATTTTTGAATATATCCAGAAAAAATTTGCTGAGATACAAAAGGAAACGCCAGAAAAAATGGCCGACACCGAATGGCTCAAAGAACATGTAAGCTTTACCGGCGAAGTGTTATTGGGCCATTTACGTTATGGCACACATGGCAAAAACAGTATCGAAAACTGTCACCCTTTTCTTCGCCAAAATAACTGGATGACCCGTAACCTGGTTATTGCCGGTAACTTTAACATGACTAATGTTGATGAACTACTGCAGCAACTATATGACCTGGGTCAGCATCCAAAGGAAAAAGCCGATACCGTGACTGTTTTGGAAAAAATAGGTCATTTTATTGATACCGAGAACCAGGGCCTATTTGACCAGTACAAACGCGAAGGACTTGACGATAACATGGAAATTAGCAAGTTAATTGCTAACGATATGGATGTTGCCAAAATCTTAAGAAAATCGGCCAAGAACTGGGATGGTGGTTACACCATTGCAGGTATATTGGGCCACGGCGATGCATTTGTAATGCGCGACCCGGTTGGTATACGCCCGGCTTATTATTACTATAATGATGAGATAGTGGTTGCTGCTTCAGAGCGCCCCGCTATTATGACGGCTTTCAATATCCCTATCGAAGAAATACGCGAAATTAAACCCGGCCATGCCCTTATTGTTAAAAAGAACGGTAAGATAACCGAGGATATGTTTAGCGAGCCGCTTGAGAAAAAAGCATGTTCATTTGAGCGGATCTATTTCTCGCGTGGTAGTGATGCATCTATTTACAAAGAGCGTAAACAGTTGGGCAGGTTACTTTGTCCGCAGATACTGGATGCGGTTAATAACGACGTTAAGAATACTGTATTCTCCTACATACCAAACACCGCCGAGGTTGCTTTTTATGGTATGGTGGAAGGGATACACAAATACATTAAAAAATACCAGCGCGACAGGTTGCTGAACCGTGATGATAAAATAAGCGAAGAGGAATTAACTGAAGTATTGGCTCTTGCCCCGCGTGTGGAGAAGATTGCTATTAAAGATGTTAAGCTACGCACATTTATTACACAAGATGCCGACCGCAGCGAAATGGTTGCCCACGTATACGATACTACTTATGGCCTTATTAATAAAGGTGCGGATACTTTAGTGGTACTGGATGATTCCATTGTTCGTGGTACTACATTGAAACAAAGTATATTGAAAATACTTGACCGCCTTGGTCCTAAAAAGGTTGTTGTTGTATCATCGGCACCGCAAATACGCTACCCGGATTGTTACGGCATTGATATGTCGCGTATGGGCGAGTTTGTGGCGTTTGAAGCTGCTATTAGTTTGTTAAAAGAACAAGGCAAAGAGAATGTTATTGTTGAGGTTTACCAAAAATGTAAGGATAGCTCTAAGCTTGCCAAAGAAGATGTTGAGAACTACGTGAAAGCGATTTACGCGCAATTTACAGATCAGGAAATATCTGACCGTATTGCTAAGATCATAACCCCGCCAAATATTACGGCCAAGGTTGAAGTGCTTTATCAAACCCTTGATAACCTGCACATAGCCTGCCCTGATCATGCCGGCGACTGGTACTTTAGCGGCGATTATCCAACACCGGGTGGTAACAAGGTAGTAAACCGCGCCTTTGTTAACTGGATGGAAGGTAATAACCAAAGGGCATATATGTAATATCCCTAACCCCTGAAGGGCAATAGAATATAAAAAGGCGATAAGTTAAACTTATCGCCTTTTTGGTTTATAATATTTGAACGGGGGATGTTTAAAAACAATATTTTTCCTTATAGATAATTATATTAAAAATATAATTAATGAATAATTTAATGACTTTCTTTTGTGTTGAAACTTTGTTGAGGCGTATCCGTATTAGTGTTAACCATTATAGCCTTCTATTAACCCAATTATTTCTTAACCAAATCTTATTAAACATTATGAAAAGGAATTTAATCTATACCCTTATCACAGGGTTTTTGGTGTTAGGCATGCTTTCTTTTACTTTAATTAAAGAAAAGCCTGTTATGAAAAGAACGGTTACAAAAACAACAAAAGTACTTTGTAATGCTACGATCAATCCTCTTACTGCAGCTAATGTAAGTTGGAGTTCAAGCAGTATAACTATATCCTGGACCCCAAGTAATAGCAATTATGATCATTTTAACTATGGTGGCTATGGCGTAGTATCAGCCGGTTCTACCACAGGTTTTAGTAAATCATATTCTTTCCCTCCTGGTGTAACAAGCCGATTTGGAGTAGTTTGCGCATGTGCAGATGGTTCAACATCGGGCGCTACACATGGAGTGCTGTTTAGCTCTACCGGATACAGTATCTTTTAATAATATCTAACAGGCTTTATGGTTGCAAATCCTATGGTTTAAGTACTGTGGGATTTGTTGTTTAAACTGGTTTAACGGATTTGTGATTAACTAACCGCCGGCGCCGAGAAAATAAAATGCGTAACCAGCCTATCAATTAATACCAGCGATGCAATGATAAGCGCAATACCGGCAACTTCGTTAAGGCGGTGTACAAATTTTACGGAGATACGATCACGAAGTTTGTTGGCGTAAAAAGCTTTTACCGCGTCTAACCCAAATTGGATGATAAGAATGGTGAGGAACATTACCGCGATCTTTGCCGTGCGATGGTGCACCCCCGCATGGAATTGGGTACTTGCCACACCGATAACAACCGTCCAATGCAGTAGTACGGTAGGGTTAAAAATGCACATTACAAAGCCTTTAAAAAAGTAGCCCGCGTGATTTATTTTGTTGGGGATAACGTTTTTGTAGTTAACATCGGCTTTTTTAAAGATGTAGTAGATACCGATGGTAAATAATATAATGCTGCCTACAATTCCGGCTATTGTTTTATCGCTGGCCGATATATCAAAATATTGCGAACCATAAAGGATAGCACCAACGAAAACCATGTCGCTGGTTACTACACCAAGGGCAAGTGATAAGCCAGCGTGAAAACCTTTTTCAATGCTGGTTTTTATCAAAGCAAAAAAGACCGGGCCTGTTATAAACGTGAGCACTAATCCAAATCCAATTCCCGAAATAATGGCTTCTATCATTATATAGGCTTATATATCCTCTTATTCTACAGGTTAAAAATTAGGACACTAATATGCAACTTTTATCTGTTAAACAACAAAACTTAATGTTGTGATTTATATTTTGAAAAAATTATAGCCATAATTATAAAAATTGATTTATGTTTAGTGTTTCAAACACACCAATAGTATTAACCTTAATTAAACAATGGCACAAGACAACTCAAAAAGTAATGGTTCGGCTTTATATACCATCATTACCGTGTTTTTCTTTTGGGGCTTTTTAGCAGCTTCTAATGGTATTTTCATTCCTTTTTGTAAAGCGCATTTTAACTTATCACAGTTCGAATCGCAGCTTATCGACTTTACCTTTTATGGCGGATATTTCATTGGTTCGCTGATATTATATTTCGCTTCAGCAGCCTCTAAAGTAGATATCCTGAATAAGATAGGTTATAAAAATGGTATTATTTACGGCCTGATAATATCAGCAGTTGGTGCTTTGATCATGATACCGGCTATCAACTCCGGTTCCTTTGCGTTCATACTGTTCACCTTCTTTATAATAGCCTTAGGTTTCTCGTTACAGCAAACCGCAGCTAACCCATTTGTGGTGGCGCTTGGCAGCCCCCAAACAGGTACCCACCGTTTAAATTTTGCCGGTGGTGTAAATAACTTTGGTAGTATTTGGGGGCCGGTTATAGTAGGTATTGTACTTTTTGGTTCGGCATCAGCAAAGATACCGGCAAAGGATGTGCAGATATCGTCGGTAAATAACCTCTACATGATATTGGCGGGTCTATTTATCGCTGTAGCAGTGTTCTTTTGGTTCTCTAAATTACCACGTGTAACCAGCGACGAAAAGATAGAACCAAGTAACAAAGCCAACAGGCCATTAGGTGTTATTTTTATAGCGTTCCTGTTGATATTAGCTGCAGGCCCGGTAAGTACTTATTTTGGTAACAAAACAGCAAAAGAAAATAACATTACCGTAAACACTCAATTGTATAAAGATCATGGCGGCGAAACCTTGGAGCAAATAGATAAGATCACAAATATCACACCTCAGGAAAAGGCTGATTTTGTGTTTTATGTTAAACATGTAAACCAGTACAAATCATACATGGTTTATGCTTCATTGGCAATTATTCTGATCACTTTACTTGCAACTATATCAACCAGCAGCAAGCATAAAGAGGGTTGGGGAGCAATGCAGTATCCACAGCTTATATTAGGTATGCTTGCTATATTCACCTACGTAGGTGTCGAGGTAACCATCCAAAGTAATATGGGTGCTTTGCTTGAAACACCAAAATTCGGTAATTTTACTACCGACCAGGTAGCGCCATTTATATCGCTTTATTGGGGTAGTTTAATGATAGGCAGATGGACAGGGGCTATTGCCGCGTTCAACTTATCTAAACAAGTTAAGTTTTTACTTACTGTAATTGTACCATTTATTGCATTTGGAGTTGTATTACTTGTTAACGGTATAAGCGGTACTAATGTAAGCAGCTTTTACCCATACGCAGGCTGTGTTGCTATCCTGGTTATAGGTTTCCTTGTTGGTAACCAAAAACCGGTACGTACATTAGCCATATTTGGTGTGTTAGGCGCTGTATTTATGATCATTGGATTATTAACTACGGGTATGATCGCTGTGTTCGCGTTTATTAGCGGTGGTTTATGCTGCTCTATTATGTGGCCGTCAATCTTCTCGTTATCTGTTACAGGTTTAGGTAAATACACCAGTCAGGGTTCGGCATTTTTAATTATGATGATATTGGGTGGTTCTATTATTCCACCGGTACAGGGTATACTTGCAGATACAGCAGGTATCCATAATTCATACATTATCCCGGTTATCGGCTTTGCTTATCTTGCATTTTTTGCCTGGAAAGCGGGTGCGATCCTTAAAAAACAAGGTATCGATGTTGACAACATGGAGGCATCAGGCGGTCACTAATTTTAATTAATAAATATTTTGATAAGAGGTTAGTGGCGAAAGCAACTAACCTCTTGCTTTTAGTATCAAACTAATATGGACAAACCAAGTTTCGAAAATATTTTCATGAATCTGGCAACCGATCTGGCCAAACGCTCTCACTGCGTTAAAGCCCAGGTAGGCGCCGTTTTAGCCAAGGATACACGCATTATATCTATAGGTTATAATGGCCCGCCTGCGGGTACCCACAATTGCGACGAGGAATGGCCTGAAACTGGATGTGCCCGGGATTCTAAAGGCAGTTGCTCGCTTGCCTTACACGCTGAGGAAAATGCTATCCTGTACGCCGTGAAGAATGGCGCTAATCTGGAAGGCGCTACGTTGTACACCACGCTATCGCCATGCCTGCCATGTGCAAGGCTGATATTTTCGGCTGGGATTAAACACGTTTATTTTGATAAATCGTACGCCCAATACAAAGGCTTAGCCAGCGATGAGGGTGTTGATTTTTTGAACAGGTTTGGAGTGCATACTGTTAAAGTTGGGGCGTAGATTTAGAATCAAGAGGCAAGAATCAAGAGCCAAGACATTCCCACGCGTCATTGCGAGGTACGAAGCAATCTCTTTAGTAAGGTATTAAAGGCGTTGCCTTCGGCCGGGCTTTTCGCTCATACGCCTGCAGGCCTTAATCACAGGCCGGTATCCGCTACAATCCCTAACGCGGAAGGTTCTGAACCGGGATTCGTAGGATTATGCGATTAATAGGATTTAAGGTTGGTAGTGAACAAGGAGATTGCCACGCTACGCTCGCAATGACGCTCTTTTTTGCTGGACTTTCGACTTTAAACTTTCAACTTCTCCACCTTATCTAACGCAAACTGCAGCTGCTCATCAGGGGTTAGGTTGGTATTATCTAATATAATGGCATCTGCGGCACGTACCAGAGGGCTTTCCTCGCGGGTGGTGTCCTGGTAATCGCGATGGGCAATGTTCTCAAATACCTCTTCTAAAGTGATCTCCGGATTTTTAGGATGGATCTCATCATATCGGCGCTGGGCACGCACTGCCGGATCTGCTGTCATGAAAATTTTTAGCGGAGCAGCAGGGAATACAGTTGTGCCTATGTCGCGGCCATCCATTACAATATTTTTTGATTTACCCATTCGCTGTTGCTGTTTAACCATTTCCCGGCGTACTTCTTTTAAAGCCGATACCTCACTTACCTTTTCGGATACGGGCATCTGGCGTATCTCTTCAGATACTTCTTCGTCGTTAAGGGTAATATGGGTTTCGTAATCGCGCGAGTGAAAATTAAGATGGATATCCTTTAAGGCCTTCTCTATCTGGGCATGATCGTGCGTGTTAATATTGTTCCTTAAAAAATAAAGGGCAACAGCGCGGTACATAGCGCCGCTATCAACATAAATATAATGAAGCTTTTTGGCTAATGCCTTGGCCAGGGTGCTTTTACCACATGATGAATAGCCGTCAATTGCTACTATAATATTATTGGTCATCGGGGAGCGAAGTTAATGTTTTTTGGTGAGTAGTTAATTAAGTGAGTGGTTGATTAAGTTGAAAATTAACTACTCACTAATCAACCCAATCAACCATTCACTATCTTTGCGACCATGAATTTAAATAAGGCCGACCTGCAAAAAGACATTTACTATAAAACATCGCGCAGCGGGGGTAAGGGTGGCCAAAACGTAAACAAAGTATCAACTAAGGTTGAACTGCTTTTTTCTATAGATAACTCAGCGCAATTTACCGATGAGGAAAAACTTTTGTTGAATGAAAAGTTGCAAACCCGCTTTAATAAGGATGGCCTTGTGCAGGTAATATGCGATGAAGAACGAAGCCAGTATCTCAATAAAGAAATAGCCCTTGAACGATTAATTGTACTGCTAACCAATGCCCTGCACAAACCTAAAGTGCGTAAGCCTTCAAAGGTAAGCAAGGCGGCGAAGCTGGCACGACTGGGAAATAAAAAGATGCAATCAACCAAAAAAGCCGACCGTAAAAAGAATTTTGATATTAGTTAAAGCGGTATAGCACGGTTAATGATCCCCATTGATGGGTGCTTTTCACCATCTGCTTAACTTCCCGTGTGTTAATATAAGCCGCAAGGTCTATTACAAAACGGCTGCTTGTAATAGCAACCCCTAATTGGTTGCTAAAAACCAAATGATTAATATCACCAACTATTTCTTGTGTGCCGGCAACCGGGTGGTCTTTAAATAAACTTCCCTGTACGGTAGCGTCATATAGTACAGCGTTTAACTGGGGTTTATAGTAAAAGAAAAATTCGTTTTTATGCAATAAACCAGGGTTGGCACTCCTGCTTACTGTACTTTGTGTACTTACAGATTGAAACAACTGGTTAAAGTTACCCAAACGCACCATTGGCCCTACAGCCGCATTGGTAAACCCGGTTCCCAAATTAAGGTTACTTGCAAGGGTAAGATCAGCCCATGAGCCCCGGGCAAGTAATTTGTTAACCTCGCCACTCAGGTTAAGCTCCACATCGTTACGGATCTGGTACTGCCAACTATTAAGCTTATAAAAACCGAATGTGTTATGAATGAATCTTTGGATAGGATATCCGCCTGCAGCCGGCCCCACAACACCAACTTTGGCAGTTAATTTAAGTGTGGTTTCATTTTTATATAAAACGTTTGCAGATGCGCCTAAATACAAATACGCAGCAAAAGGTCTGTCCACAAAATCTGCCGATGGTAATCGTCCTGATTGCGCATTGAATATCTTTTGCCCCAGTTCCAGCCCGAATACGGCGTTGGCAACATCATTTTTCAATTTGGTCATATCAACCGCGTGGCGGTAATGCAGGAAAAAACCATTAGTGTAATAACGGTCAGATCCTTGCGCCAGGAAAGAATCATTATCTGATTGGAAGCCGATTTCGGTACTGCGGTTTTGCGCATATGAACTGATGCCTGCAAAAAGGCATACAGCTAACAGGAAAAGTTTATTTTTCATTTGCGAATTTAGTGGTGCGCTAATGTAAAAAAAGCAGGGAAAATTTCCCTGCTCTTTATTTTATTTATTAATGTGTAGCCATTATTAATTTAAAGTCGGCTTTACTTCCTTTTCCTTAACTGTCAAATCCAGGGGCTCAGTTACCAATTCGGTAAGTAAAGCAAGGTTTATCACCTCGCGCATATCGGTAACGTAATGGAATTTAAGGTCGGTAATGTAATCTTCCTTAATCTCCAGAATGTCTTTCTGGTTTGATTTGCAAAGGATGATCTCCTTAATATTTGCACGTTTGGCTGCAAGGATCTTCTCTTTAATACCACCTACCGGCAACACACGCCCGCGAAGGGTTATTTCCCCGGTCATGGCCAAATGTGGTTTTATTTTGCGCTGGGTAAATGCCGATACCAATGCAGTAAGCATGGTAACACCTGCCGATGGGCCATCTTTAGGGGTAGCGCCTGCCGGTACGTGCACATGTATATCCCATTGTTCAAAAAGTTTTGGGCTGATGTTAAAATAGCTTGCATGAGCACGCAAATATGCTAACGCGATAGTTACCGATTCTTTCATTACATCGCCCAGGCTACCGGTAAGGGTCATTTTGCCATTACCCGGACTTAAGCTGGCTTCGATGAATAATATATCGCCGCCAACAGATGTCCATGCAAGGCCGGTAACTACACCTGCGGTATCGTTTCCTTCGTAAAGGTCTTTGTCGTAAAACGGTGCGCCAAGTATCTTCTCAACCTCTTTCTTGCTTACTAAGGTGTTGTAAGGTTCTTCCATGGCAATATTTTTTGCCACACCACGTATAACCGAGCCTATCCTTTTTTCCAAAGCACGCACACCAGATTCGCGGGTGTAATCTTCAATCAATTTTTCTACAACATCGCTTTTTATGACAACATCTTTAGCGGTAAGGCCGTGGGCTTCGCGTTGTTTTGGAAGCAAGTGTCTTTTGGCTATCTCAACTTTTTCCTCGATGGTATAACCATTCACTTCAATGATCTCCATCCTGTCCAGCAATGCAGGTTGTATGCTGCTCAGGGAGTTTGCTGTCGCGATGAACATTACGTTTGACAGGTCGAAATCCATTTCAACGTAGTTATCGTAAAAAGTGCTGTTCTGTTCAGGGTCAAGCACCTCTAATAAAGCCGATGAAGGATCGCCACGGAAATCGGTGCTTACCTTATCTATCTCATCCAAAATAAATACCGGGTTTGCCGCACCTGCCTTTTTAACCGATTGTATAATACGGCCCGGCATTGCGCCTATATAAGTTTTACGGTGCCCGCGGATCTCGGCTTCGTCCCTTACACCACATAAAGCCATGCTAACATACTTACGGCCCAATGCTTTAGCAATTGATTTACCAAGCGATGTTTTACCAACACCCGGGGGGCCAACCAGGCAAAGGATAGGGGCTTTCATGTTGTGCTTTAATTTTAGCACAGCCAAATACTCTATAATGCGCTGTTTTACTTTATCAAGGCCAAAATGGTCTTTATCAAGCACTTTTTGAGCCCTTTTTAGGTCAAAATTATCTTTTGTGAACTCGTTCCATGGCAAGTCCAGCAATAGTTCAAGGTAATTTATCTGCACCGAGTAATCTGCCGCGGCAGGGTTGGTACGGGTAAGTTTTTCCAGTTCTTTTGCAAAATGACTTTTAACTTCTTTGTCCCACTTTTTCTTAAGTGCACGCTGGCGCAGGTTCTCAATTTCCAGATCTGGTGATGTACCCCCAAGTTCTTCCTGAATAGTTTTTAACTGCTGGTTCAGGAAGTAATCGCGCTGTTGTTTGTCCAGATCAACACGTACCTTGGTTTGGATCTGGTTTTTTAGCTCCAGCATTTGCAGATCGAGCGTTAAATGCTCAAGCACCATGTTTATCCTATCGCGCAAGCTGGCCGTTTGCAGTAAAGATTGCTTATCTGCCATATCAGCATTCATATTTGATGATATGAAGTTGATAAGGAATGATGTGCTCTCTATGTTACGGATAGCGATGCCGGCTTCGCTCGGTATATTTGGCGATAGTTGTATAATGTTCATGGCCATGTCTTTAACAGACGATACCATGGCTTTAAATTCTTTATCCTCTTTTGCCTTTACCTCTTTAAAAGGGTCGATAGTGGCCTTAATATAGGGCTCGCTTTGTACCTCTTCTTTTAAAAGAAAACGCTTTTTACCCTGCAGTATCACGGTAGTGTTACCATCGGGCATTTGCAGCATTTTTATAATGAGGGCAATGGTACCAACTTTATTCAATTGGTTAAAGGTTGGGTCTTCAATACTTACATCCTGCTGGGCAACAACACCAATAAGACGGCTGCCCTTGTTGGCATCGCGTATCAGTTTTATAGATTTATCGCGGCCAACGGTGATAGGGATAACAACACCGGGAAACAACACGGTATTACGCAGCGGAAGTATAGAAATAATATCGGGTACCTGCTCATTATTCATTTCCTCTTCGTCCTCTGACGACATCAGTGGGAAAAATTCGGAATCCTCATTAATGGAAGGCATGGTATTCTTAAAATCGAATGGATCAAAACTCATCAATCACCTATTATGTATGCTAATAACGTCATATTGGCAGGCACGGAAACTCCGGCCATACAAATACGGGCTAATTACCATTAGTTATATAATCAAATATACAGTTTCAAGAGCTATGCCAATATAATTTAATTAGCCCCGGCAAATGTTACGCGTTTGTAAATAATTGATTTATTGGTGTTTGTAAGTGTAAAATAAATTTACTCAATTTTTAAACAAATTGGAAGAAAGTGGAAAAAAAGTCATGTGGTAGCAGCATTTTTTTATGCAAAGGCGAGAAAAGAAAATATCAGCAGATCGAATCAGCACCTTATGGAGAAATTTTACCTCGGCCTTTTATTTGAATATGTTGTATACATTCCTAAAATTATTAACAAATTGCGGCAATTATATAATAATAACCTGCATTGGTAGTTAATGTATTGTTAATGTGTATACTCACTTAATACTTTATGAGGCTGTCGGCTATAATTTCTTTTTTCATACTTACCTCGTTCGAAACTTCATCGGCACAAAATGCTTATGTAAAGTTAGGGCAGCAGGCATTTATGGATGGTAATTTTAAAGCCGCCGTAAAGCAGCTGGAAAAAGCCTGCATGGTAGATTCTACTAACGCCAACGCTTACTGGATGCTGGGTTATTCTTATTATCATAGCGAAAACTATCG
>NZ_JAQBOI010000034.1 GCF_028288105.1 Mucilaginibacter sp.
TTTTTACAGCTTAACCCAACAGTTAAAATAGAAATATCGGGCTTTACAGACGATGTAGGTAATAATGAAACTAATGTGGCGCTATCAGAGAAGCGCGCTAATTCTGTTTACCAATACCTATCCGCTAATGGCATTGTAGCAACGAGGTTGGTTTACAAAGGTTATGGCGAGGCCCAACCTATAGCGCCTAATACAACAGACGATAACCGTGCCTTGAACCGCAGGACAGAGTTTATGATAATAGCAAAATAGCAGCTTAGTTTAACCACAAAGGACACAGAGACTTGCAAGTCTTATAAATCACAAAGGTCACAAAGAATTAAATCTCCGTGACCTTTGTGGTTTTTATCTTTGTGTACTCTGTGGTTAAAAAACCTCAAAGACTTAGTTCCCCACTTCCGAAAGGAATTTGATGCGCATTAACTGCACTTCTTCGCGGGTATAATCATCAGAACCAAGTTCAACTAAAGCATCATCAATAGAATCAACCTCGGCCGATTTAAAGTAGTCGTAAACCTCTTCCTGCTTATCCTCATCTATCATCTCGTCGATGTAATAGTTCAGGTTAAGCTTTGTACCTGAGTTTACAATGGTTTCAACCTCTTTCAGTATTTCTTCGTACGTAAGACCTTTCGAAGCTGCTATATCATCCAAATTTAAGTGGCGATCGATGTTTTGTATAATGAAAACTTTTAATGCTGATTTATTTGCAGCGCTTTTTATCACCATATCAACCGGGCGATCAATATCATTGTCTTCTACGTATTTGCTTATCAGATCAATAAATGGGGCACCAAACTTTAATGCCTTACCCGCTCCTACGCCCGATATTTGTTTCAGCTCTTCGGTATTGATAGGATAATGCGTACACATCTCCTCTAACGATGGATCCTGGAAAATAACAAATGGAGGCAAGCCTTTTTGTTTAGCCAGCTTCTTGCGCAGGTCTTTAAGCATTTGCAGCAACTCTGTATCTAAAGCGCCGCCGCCCTGTTTAGGTCCGTCTTCAGCTTCATCCTCATCAGTAGGGCCCATTTCCTGGTTTAATAAGAAACGGATGCTGTACGGGTTATCTATAAACGCGTTACCGGTTTTTGTTAAATGTAGTAAGCCGTATTGGTCAATATCTTTTGACAGGAAGTTATTTAGCAATGCCTGGCGCATTAATGAGTTCCAAAGGTTATCTCCCTGCTCAATGCCCGATCCAAAGTAATCAAGCTTATCGTGCTCGTAGTTTTTAACCTGTGCATCGTCTTTACCCATCAAAATATTGATGATGTGGCAATCGTCAAATTTCTCACCTATTTGTTTAATAAGGCTTAATGCCCTGTGCAGGTGTTCTTCACCATCGAAATGAACTTTATGTCCGCAGCAGTTATCGCACATATTATTGCAACCCGCTTCGTTAAAGTTCTCTCCAAAGTAATGCAGCAATTGTTTACGGCGGCAAACAGATGATTCGGCATAATCAATAACCTCTTTCAATATCTGCGTACCTATTTCCCGTTCAGCAACGGGTTTATCCTTCATAAACTTTTGCAGCTTATCAATATCCTTACCCGAGTAAAATGCAACGCATACACCCTCACCACCATCACGACCGGCACGGCCAGTTTCCTGGTAATAACCTTCCATGCTTTTAGGCATATCGTGGTGAATAACATAACGAACATCGGGTTTATCTATACCCATACCAAAGGCTATGGTAGCCACAATAACGTCTACATCCTCCATCAGGAACTTGTCCTGGGTATCAGCACGTACTTTGGGGTCTAAACCAGCGTGGTATGGTAATGCTTTTACACCGTTAAGGTTTAGCGCTTCGGCTACTTCCTCTACTTTTTTACGGCTAAGGCAGTAAATAATACCAGATTTACCCTGATTTTGCTTTACAAATTTAACTATCTCTTTTATAGCGTTACGCTTTGCCCTAACCTCGTAAAACAGGTTATTGCGGTTAAAAGATGATTTATAAACCGTAGCATTATTCATTTGCAGGTTCTTTTGAATATCCTGCTGTACTTTTGGTGTTGCGGTAGCGGTAAGGGCAATAATTGGAATATCATCGCCTATATTGCTTATAACCTGGCGTATCTTGCGATACTCCGGGCGGAAATCATGCCCCCATTCTGAAATACAGTGGGCCTCATCAACGGCCACGAATGACACTTGATTAAGTCTTAAAAAATCAACGTTCTCCTGTTTGGTCAATGATTCGGGCGCAACATACAGCAACTTTGTTTTGCCGCTTAGTACATCGTCTTTAACCCTTAATATATCAGCCTTAGTTAGTGATGAATTTAAAAAATGCGCTATGCTGTCCGAGCCTCCGAAGGCCCTTAACTGGTCAACCTGATTTTTCATTAGAGCAATGAGCGGAGAGATCACAATCGCTGTGCCCTCACTCATTAATGCGGGCAACTGATAACACATGGATTTGCCGCCACCGGTAGGCATGATTACAAACGTATCGTTACCTGCTAAAATATTAGTTATAATCGCTTCTTGTTCTCCTTTGAAGTTATCAAACCCGAAAAAATTTTGCAGGTTATCAAAAAGCGACTTCTTAGTCTCTATCATTATTTACTTGTGCGTTTGGAATTATGGTTCAAAATAACAAAAATTTATAAATAAACGCTGGGTTTGGTTAAAAATTTTATATTAAAATGATTATTCGATTAAAAACAATTTGTTTATTTATCGCTTTTAAGAAAGGTAAAATTCATATGGAAATATTTAGTTTTACTTAGTACTGAATTTACAAATTAATGCACATATTTAGCATGGATTTGCCAAATTAAAATTCTTAACGTATACAATGAACAAAAACTATTATGCCATCATCATGGCTGGCGGAATCGGCAGTCGTTTTTGGCCAATCAGCAGAACATCTCACCCAAAACAGTTTATAGATATCTTGGGTACCGGCAAAACGCTCATACAAAACACTTACGAACGCTTCCTGAAAGTATGCCCTAAAGAAAATATATACGTTGTTACCAATGAAAATTATACCGGCCTGGTTAAAAAACAACTGCCGGATATGGCTAACCAGCAAATACTGACCGAGCCTGTTATGCGTAACACTGCCCCTTGTGTGGCTTACGGTTGTTTTAAGATAGAAAGCATGAACCCCGATGCTGCAATTGTTGTAGCCCCTTCAGATCACCTGATATTAGACGAAACCGCGTTTATTGCCGCCATTGAAAAATCTTTAGAGACCGCATCAAAGAATGATTGTCTGATAACCTTAGGCATTAAACCATCCCGCCCGGATACAGGCTATGGATACATCCAATATACAGATCAAACGCTTAATGAGGATTTTCATAAAGTAAAAACCTTTACCGAAAAACCTACCGTTGATATAGCCAAAACATTTATTCAAAGTGGCGACTTTTTGTGGAACGCGGGTATTTTTGTGTGGTCGGCCAAAGCTATTGTTGATTCGTTTAACCACCACTTGCCCGAAATGCACGAGATATTTGCCGAGGCACGTTCCGTTTATAATACCGACGAGGAAAAAGAGTTTGTGCACAAGGTTTACCAGCGCTGTATTAATATTTCTATTGACTATGGCATTATGGAGAAAGCATCTAATGTTTACGTGCTGCCATCTGAGTTTGGCTGGAGCGATTTAGGTACCTGGGCATCTATTTATCAGTTAGCCGATAAAGATTATGTAGGCAATGCAGTTATCCCGTCAGAAAAAGTAATTATGTACGATAGCAGCAATTGCATGGTAAACGTACCCGGCGAAAAGCTGGTGATACTAAAGGGCTTGCACGATTACATTGTGGTTGAAGCCAATAATACCCTGCTTATTTGCCCCCGCGATGAGGAGCAAAACATTAAACAGGTTGTTGCCGATGTAAAAAGCAAATTCGGGGCAAGATACATTTAGAAGATTCAAGACATCAAGAGTCAAGATACAAGACAAAGAA
Source organism: Mucilaginibacter sp. (assembly GCF_028288105.1). Classification (GTDB taxonomy): domain Bacteria; phylum Bacteroidota; class Bacteroidia; order Sphingobacteriales; family Sphingobacteriaceae; genus Mucilaginibacter. The sequence goes on from NZ_JAQBOI010000034.1 coordinate 3,945, forward strand.
GCCCGGCTACACTCATAGTCGGGCTTCTTTTATTTGGGGGTCTTGACCCTTGTATCTATTTAACCGCTTCGCGTTGCCTTATCGCCTCATACAATATCACACCTGTTGATACCGAAACATTCAGGGATTCAATTTCGCCAAACATGGGGATCTTGGCCAGGTAGTCGGATATACGAATGATCTCGTTACGGATACCATCTTCTTCCGAACCCATGATGATAGCTGTGGGTGCAGTATAATCTGGTGTATAAATATAATCATTGGTTTTTTCGGTGCAGCAAACCAGTTGCAAGCCCGATTCCTGCAAAAACTTAACCGTTTGCATAAAGTTATCATGGCGGCAAACCGGTATCTTATACAATGCCCCTGCCGATGTCTTGATAGCATCGGGGTTTATCTGTGCCGATCCTTTAGCCGGGATAACAATGGCATGCACACCCGCACACTCAGCCGTACGGGCAATAGCGCCCATGTTACGTACATCGGTAATGCTATCCAGCACTAATATCAGGGGCACCTCACCCCTTTCAAAAACTTCGGGTATTATGTTTTCTATTTTTTGATAGATGATAGGCGATATAAAAGCGATAACACCCTGATGGTTTTTCATGGTGATACGGTTCAGCTTTTCAACCGGTACCTGCTGCCCAACTATATGGTATTCGTTAAGTACTTCTTTAAGCTCGTTAAGCAGGCCACCACCAAGGCCGCGCTGCATGTATAAAGCCTCAATTTCTTTACCTGCCAATATTGCTTCAATCACTGCTCTTATACCAAAAACCATCTGATTGCTTTCGCGTGGTGGAGGTTTAGAATTATATGCCATTTTCAATAAAATTATTTCGCCAAAAGTAGCTATATTAACTGATTTTACTGGTATTGAACTTAACCGGCCTTCACAATTGTTGATAATACTTAACAATAACATACATTTATCAACACATATGACAATGAGGTACTTATAGCGTTATTAACACGTTATACACATACGATGTTAATTACTACCATGAAAATTTATAGCGCTGGTAATGTTTTCATTATGTGGAAAACTCATGTGTTAGCGAATTAGCACGCAGGCAAGAACATATTTTATATATTTTTGTAGGGTTATGACCTTTGAGAACGAAACCCCTAATTACAAGCCCAATTCTACCGACCGCAGAAGCAGGATAACCACCCCTTCACCCTACGCAGGATTAGGCAAATTACCCCCTCAGGCAATAGATCTGGAAGAGGCAGTTTTAGGTGCTTTAATGCTTGAAAAAGATGCCCTTTCATCGGTTATTGACGTACTAAAACCAGAGGTATTTTACGATGTAAGGCATCAAAAAATATTTAGCACTATAAGCGTTCTCTTCGAGAAAACATCACCGGTAGATATCCTTACCGTAACTGCGCAGTTACGCCAACAAGGCGAGCTGGAAATGATTGGTGGTGCTTATTATATTACCGAGCTTACCAATCGGGTAGCATCTGCTGCCAACATTGAATATCACTCCCGTATCATTATACAAAAATATATTCAGCGCGAGCTTATCCGTATCTCAACCGAGGTAATAAGTATGGCTTATGAGGATACCGCCGACGTACTGGAAATGTTGGACAAAGCCGAAAAGAACCTTTTTGAGATAGCGCAGAACAACCTTCGCCGCGATTCGCGCAAGATGGACGACCTGGTGCACGAGGCGTTAAAAGATATTGAAGCGTTAAAAGATAAAAAGGATGGTTTAACCGGTGTTCCATCCGGCTTTACTGACCTGGACAGGATGACCTCGGGCTGGCAAAAATCCGATCTGGTTATTATAGCTGCCCGCCCTGCAATGGGTAAAACAGCGTTTGTACTAAGCTGCGCCCGTAATGCCGCGGTTGATTTTGACAAGCCTGTTGTTGTATTCTCACTGGAGATGTCCTCGGTTCAGTTAGTTAACCGTTTAATATCCGGCGAAACCGAAATTGAACAGGAAAAGATTCGTAAGGGTACCCTGGAAGAATGGGAATGGCAACAGATCCAATGAGGCGCAAAACCTTATCACAAAGCGGTATGAGCTGCGATTCTCGTGACATAAGATCGGGTTTAAAATTACGCTCAGCAAGCCAAACCGAAAAACTGTCATAATCGAACGTCGGATCGGGGAAAG